>PKQY01000038.1 GCA_017577895.1 Bacillota bacterium | reverse complement strand
CTTAACCGTGAACCATCCCAACACCAATCTTTCAATGAAACATAAAACAACCACGGCAACAAAGTCACAATTTGCACCCAGTTGTCCCATCGGATCAATTCCGGATCCATTTGATGCAACAGGGGTTATACCAAAAACTGATGTTTTGCGACACTTGAAAATACGTCAAAAGCACCGGTGACAACCCGTTTAGCAGCATCCCGATGATGGTACCCAAAATCCAAGATCACGGTCGACATTCCGTTGGGCAACCTGCGGGCCAACAGAAACACGACGGTGACACCAAGCGCCGAGCCGAGCATTGAAAACCAAATGAAAAAATACCATACCATCATAAAAAACGAACGGCTTCCCGACACAATAACCGCCCGTCCGTTTTACCGGCAAGGCCTACGTCGGGAAGCCTTTTTTGATTTGAACTCCTGTCGTTGAAGGCCAATGGCAAATTTGGTACAATCAGCGCGTTAATCCATCGGCTAAAGGTGACACCCATGAAGCAACAAAGGCCATACCCCAAAGTGAAGATATCCCCTAAGGCAGAACGCAGTGTCAAGAACGGGCATCCTTGGATTTACGGAGAAGAAATTCACGGCATCGAAGGCGAACCCCAAAACGGCGAACTGGTGGATGTGTTGGCCGGGAACGCCTACATGGGTACGGGCTTTTACAACAGCAACAGCAAAATCACCGTTCGCTTGATTTCCCGCAACGCCAATGACGTGTTTGACGAACATTTCTGGCGCCGCCGTGTGGAGTATGCCGTGCGTTACCGCCAAACCGTTATGCCGGGTGAAGACTTTTCATGCTGTCGCCTGATTCACGGCGAAGCCGATCAGATGCCGGGGCTGACCGTGGACCGTTACGGCGGCATTCTGTCTGTGCAGATTACTTGCCTCGGCATGGAACTTGTCAAGGAAACGGTTTACCGCGCCCTCTGGGATGTGCTTACTGAAATGGGTGAAACGATCACCGGCATTTATGAGCGCAACGACATCGCCCTGCGCGAAAAGGAAGGGCTGCCGGTGTACAAGGATTGGTTCCGGGCCGACTGGCTCCCGGTACCGGAATCCCCCGTGACGGAGATTTGCGAAAACGGCATCAAGTATCTGGTCGATGTGGAAAACGGGCAGAAAACCGGCTTTTTCCTGGACCAGAAGTATAACCGCGCCGCTGTGGCCCGAATTGCCAGAGGAAAGCGGGTGCTGGACTGCTTTACCCATACCGGTTCTTTTGGTCTCAATGCGGCCTTGGGCGGGGCCGAACATGTCACCTGCGTGGACGTCTCCCAGACCGCCATCGACATGGCCAAAGCCAATGCCGTCCGCAACGGATTGGACGCCAAAATGGATTTTGTATGCGCAGACGTATTTGACCTGCTGACGGAACTGGCGGAACGAAAATGCCGGGACTATGATTTGATCATCCTGGACCCGCCGGCCTTTACCAAATCCCGCCAGACGGTACAGGCCGCCGCCCGCGGATATAAAGAGATCAATCTGAAAGCCATGAAGCTCTTGCCCCGGGGCGGATATTTGGCCACTTGCAGTTGCAGCCATTTCATCACCGATGACTTATTCCGCAAAATCCTGGCAAGCGCTGCAAAGGATGCCTCCAAATCTCTCAGGCAGATTGAAGCCCGCCAACAGGCCCCGGACCATCCCATCTTGTGGAATGTTCCGGAAACGAACTACCTTAAGTTTTATATCTTCCAGGTCGTATGACCTTTTTCATTTATCCTAAATTTATCCTAAATCGTTACTTGCAAGCTTTAATGGCTCGTTTTTCTTGAATTCCAGAGATAAAAAGAATAAAACCCATAATACGATATAAAAAGACCCAATATAAAGAACGCAAAAACAACACCGTAATCCTGACCGGATAATTCACTGGTTATAAATTGACTTACTTCCGTTTTTATCATCATATAATTAGTATAAATAATAAAATTATACCATACCTTTTAAATTTACTCGTATCTCTCATTTCTTTACTCTTTCTTCGCATAACATATCGGAAGTATCCTACTAACAAACCAACAAGAAAAAATGCGATGAAAACAAATCTCAAAGGATGATGATCGACAAACACTTTTATAATGGTACTCACAAAAATAACGAACAAAACCATCCACACCATTATGTAATAACGCAGTGAGTATGACCTCATGATAACAACATCCTTTTTTTATTCCTTAAATATCTCACGTAGGATTCCTTTGTCAACATCAGTGAAGAATTCCCAAAAAAATCGCCTCAATTCCCCACAAAAATCGGTTTTTTGTCAACAACATTTCGCAGAAGAAACGATCATGATTTTTAGTTTTATAGTTTTGGCAAACAAGAAAGGGAGCCTAGCTTGAAGCTCCCTTTCTGACCATCAATGCCACACACTCCACATGGGCCGTATGGGGAAACATGTCCACCGGCTGTGCTTCCACCAGCTGATAACCGAAGGGCAACAGCACGGCACAATCTTCCGCCAGCGTCGCCGGGTTGCAGGACACATACACGACCCGCTTCGGCCGCGCCCGTCCGATCTTGCGCATCACTCTCCCGCCGGCGCCGGATCGGGGCGGGTCCAACAACAGCAAGTCCACACCCGGATGGTCTCGCAACACTTCATCCAGCCCCCGACGGGCATCGGCGGCGATGAACCGGGCGTTGGTCACGCCGTTGTCGGCGGCGTTTTGCCGCGCCGCTTCTACCGACGCTTCCACAATTTCAATCCCGATCACTTCTTTCGTCCGTCGGGCAAAGGGCAGTGAAAACGTCCCGACACCGCAAAACAAGTCGATCATGCGCTCATCCGGCTGCGGCTGGCCTTGCTCTAAAGCGATGGCCACCAGCCGCTCCGCTTGCACCGGGTTGACTTGGAAAAACGTCTGCGGCTTCAACCGGTAGCGAAAGCCGCACAGCTCGTCCCAAATAAATTCACGGCCGTCGAGACAAAACATCTCTTCCACGTCGGTCTTGTCCGCCAGGCCCCGGTTGACGATCCACAACAGACTCTGCAGCGACGGACACCGTTCCCGCAATCGCACTTTCAGCGCCTCCACCGCCTCCGGCACTGTTTCTGCAACGGCATCGGGTGTTTCGGTGGCAAACAGCGCCACCATCAGTTCCTTGGTCGCCAGCGATTGGCGCACCATCAGATGGCGCAACAAGCCTTCATGGCGCTGCTTGTCGTACCCTCTCAAACCGAAGGCCGATGCCCATTCGGCCACGGTGCGGGCCGCTTCCACTATTTCTTCCCCGGCGATGAAGCATGCCTCCAAAGGAATCACCGTTCTGAAGTCGCCGGGGGCATGTAAGCCTAGACGACCTTCGGGGGAAAACGTAAACTCCATTTTGTTCCGGTAATGCCACGGCTCCTCCATTCCCAGCACCGGCTTGACGATGTCTGCATCGAGGCCGGCAGCTTCAAAACACGCTTTCACGGACCTTTCTTTGGCCGCCAGTTGTTCCTGATAGTCCACGTGTTGCCAGACACAGCCGCCGCAGCGGGAAAAGTGGACGCAGCGGGGCTCGATGCGGGCAGGGTGCCGCTCGACCACTTCCAACAGGCGAGCTTCCCGGCCTTTTCCCCGCCGCCATCTTTTGGGAAGGACGACCCGCACCCGCTCTCCCGGTATCGTGTACGGGACCGGGATGGGCCGAACCGACACTTGTCCTGCACGCACGGTCAGCCGACTTTCTGTTGCAGTGTTCGCATCCGTCGCCACGGCCTTATTATCATTCGGCACCGCAACCCGCTCTCCCATCCCCCGGCCTTTGTCATCAAACCCCCGAATGATGAGTTCCATCGCTTCCCCGTGCTGCTCCATTGCCACTCTCTCCTTCACCCAACGCTCTTCTTCCCTGGACACTGACAAAAAAAGGCTGCACCCTTAGGGAGGAACAGCCTCATTTTCCGCACGGTCAACTCTTTCAAATACGGTCAACTCTTTCAAATCATAACAAACCGGAAAAACCGTTGGCAAGCCGAAGGCGGCGACCGTTTGCAGCTGGAAGGATCTCATCGGGGCGGTGTCAGCGGCTCGGAGGTTTTTCGCTTCTGCTTTCGACAGTCTCTCCCTGCTGGTACCCGCCCGGCCTGTCCGGTGCCGTTCTTTCCGAAACCATCGTTTGTTTGCGCTGAACCCAATAATCGACCAAATGCACGACAACCACCTTGGCCACGACGACAAAGGGCACCGCCAACAGCGAGCCCATCAGCCCCGCCACTTTGCCGCCGACCAGGACGGCAAAAATAATGGTCAAGGGGTGCAAATCCACCGTCCGCCCCACAATCCAGGGCGAAAGCACGTTGCCTTCCACCAGCTGGACCACCCCGTTGACCACCACGACCAAAACGACCATTTTCGGCGACACGGTCAGCGCCACCAGCAACGCCGGAACCGCGCCCAAATACGGCCCCAAATACGGAATGATGTCCATCACGCCGACGAACACCGCCAAAAGCAGCGGGTACGGCAGGTCGATGAGCCAATAGCCGATGTACGCCAAGACCGCGATCAGCGCGGCCACAATGAGCTGGCCGCGAATGTAGTTCCCCAACGCCCGGTCGATGGCGCCCAGCATGCGGATGATGTCCCGCCGTTTATCGGTGGGCACCAACAGTTTGACCAGCCGTTCCATGAGCTGATGGTCTTTCAACAAATAAAACGTGATAAACGGAACAGTCAGCGCCATCACCAACGGCTCAATGGTCGACGGCAGCTGGCGGACAAACCGGGCCGCCTGGTCGGTAAACCAGTCTTCCGCCGTCTCAATGGCGCGTTCGATGCTTTCCTGCAACGTCTCCGGCAGCATCAACCGCTGCTGATACATGTGGTGCAGCCACAGCTGCAGCCGAGCCGTCCACTCCGGCACATGTTCCAACAAGTCCCGCATTTGCCGGGTGAAGACGGGCACCAAATTGACAAACAGGACGGCCATCAGGAGCAAAAACGTCCCGTAAATGAGCAGCACCGCGGCAGAACGAGGCATTTTCCTCCGGGACAGCACGTTGACCACTGGATTGAGCAAATAGGCCATGATCATGGAAATGATCAGCGGGATCAAAATGAGTTTCAGGACATTCCAAATCCAGGCCAATACTTCCCGGAGATGCCACAGCAAAACGAGCAAACCGCAAGTGAGCAAGCCCACGACGAGTATGTAGATGATCCTGCTCTTTGCAACGGGCATCGTCCCCGCTCCATTCGTCTGCCGCGACCCTGCGGCAAAAAGTCGGCCCATCGGTGGCAGCACGAAATCCCGCCGGCCACTGGCGCAAGCACCATCGTCTCGCTTAATAGACGTGTTGCGACACGTGCCGCTTCTCTAACGTGAACAAATCGTCCAGCGACGTGAGACTCCCATCTTCTTCCACTTCGTACATTTTTATCACATCGCCCTGTACGCCGAACTCGATATAGCATTCCCAGCAATAATATTGGTGGCTCCCGATTTTCCCGATGTTTTTCGTCCTGCAATTGGGACAAGCATAATTCATCTGCCGTCACTCCTCATCAAAACGTTTGGCGACGCCGACGGCCGGTTCAACCGCTACACTTCCGGAAAAAAGACCACGTCTTCCCCCACCGTCACATCCGGTCTCCACGGCACGAATTTGCGCCCGTGGCGAAGGTCGGAAAGCAATCCATCGGACAGTTCACACCCGATCAAGGTTCCCATTTCTTCCAGAAAATATACGTCGTGAATCTGTCCCAATCCGTCCCCGTCCTTGGTCATGACCGATTTTCCCGCCAGTTTGTTTTCCCCGCTGTAAAGGGTATACATCCCTTCGGGCAACTGTTGCATGACCGCATCTTCATCCACCATGACGGCATCTTCACCGATGTTCAGCTGCTCCAAAGGGATGCACCGGCCTTGCCGGAACAGGCCCTTGTTTTCGACGATCAATCCTTTGAGCCGCCACGACGCGTCAAAATAGACGTCCCGTACAACGCCCAACTGTTTCCCTGTCTGTTGGTCCACGACCGCCATGCCCAACAATTCTTGTCCTTTTTTCAACGCACCATCACCCGGCATTAGTATGCCCCAACAAAAAAGACCGCCTCACCCGTATGAGGGATGAGGCGGTCAACATGCTTCTACCGCGTCGGCCACGATGCGGGCCGCCGTCACGACCTCGTCCTCGGTCGTTTCGTAGCCGAAACTGAATCGCACGGCGGAACGGACCAGCGTCTCGTCCAAGCCCATGGCCCGCAACACGTGCGACGGCCGCATGGCTCCGGCAGTGCAGGCGGACCCGCTGGATGCGGCGACGCCGGCCATGTCCAGCCGAATCAACAACGTCTCGCTGTCCACTCCCGGAAAACTGATGTTGAGAATGTGCGGATACCCCCGCTCCGGATGGCCGTTGACGACGAACCGTTCGGTCCCCAGCCGTCGGGTCAATTCCCGCAACATCGTCTCCCGCAATTGCCGGTACTTCTCCTCCCGTTGAGGCAACGTCCGGCGCAGCAGTTTCACCGCTGCCTGAAAGCCGACGATGCCGGGGACATTTTCCGTCCCGCCCCGCCGCCGGCGCTCTTGCATCCCGCCGTGCAACAGCGGTTCCAACGGCACTCCTTTGGCGACGTACAGCGCCCCGACGCCCTTGGGTCCGTTGATTTTATGAGCAGAAATGGAGAGCAAATCCACCGGCAGCGACCGGCAGTCGATGGCTTCCAACGTCATGGCTTGCACGGCGTCGGTGTGAAACCACGCGCCCCGTTCCTTGACCAGCGCCCCGATGGTTTCAATCGGTTGACGGGTACCCACTTCGTTGTTGCCCATCATGACCGAAACGAGCACCGTGTCGTCGGTCAGCGCCGCTGCCAATGCGTCGATATCCAATTCCCCGTACCGGTTGACCGGAACGTACGTGATGCGAAAACCGATTTTTTCCAAAAACGCACACGTCTCCAACACCGCAGGATGTTCAATGGTGCTGGTGACGATATGGTTGCCTTTGCCCCGTTCCCGGGCTGCCCAGGCGACGCCGACGAGCGCCAAATTGTCCGCTTCTGTCCCGCCGCTGGTGAAGACGATTTCCCCCGGCTCGGCGCCGAGACTTTCGGCAATCGTCTCCCGCGCCTCATCCACCGCTGCCCGCGCCTCCCGGCCGTACCTGTGCAAGCTGGAGGGATTGCCGTATTTTTCCAACAGCAAAGGGCGCATGGCCTCAGCCACTTCCGGATGCACCGGGGTCGTAGCGGCGTGATCCAAATAAATCATCCCGTTCCCTTCTTTCATGCGGTCCCGAGGATATTGCGGCGATTATATGCGACGATTAAATGTAAAACATGTACGCTTCCGTTTCGTCGTCGCCGCTCACCGAAATCAAGTCTTGCAACGTGGTGGAATCCAACACTTCCGTAATGCTGTCCCGGACCCGCATCCACAACTGCCGGCTTCCTGGTTCGTTTTCTTCCTCCACTTCCACCGGATTAATGGGGCCTTCCAACACCCGGATGATGTCGCCGGCGGTAATTTCTTCCGGCTTCCGTGCCAGGACGTATCCGCCGTATGCCCCCCGAATGCTTTTCACCAAACCGCTGTTACGTAACGGCGAAACCAACTGTTCCAAATAATGTTCCGACAAGTTGTGCCGTTCCGCAATCGCTTTCAAGGACACGGGTCCTTGCCCGTAACTTTTGGCTAACTCCATCATCAACACTAATCCGTATCGCCCTCTGGTGGAAACTTTCACAAAGTCACCCTCCTCATTCACCTCAAACCGTCCAGCAAACCGATGGCTCCCGTTCAATCCCATCCGTTGACAATCTTATTGTACCTGTTTGGCAATCGGAATTCCAATTCAAAACGGTTTGCTGCTTTTCAACGCCAAAAGAAGGGCGTTTTCGGTAACGCCCGTCGGTCTCACCGTTTGTCGTCTTTCTTTCCATTTGGCTTCTCTTCTGTCGCCATCCGCCGCAACCGTTCCTGATGGTTTTTCCAAATCGTTGCCTCTTGTCCTTGCCGGGTCGGCTCGTAATACCGGACGCCGACCAATTCGTCGGGCAGATACTGCTGCGGAACCCAATGGCCGGGAAAGTCGTGAGGGTATAAGTATCCTTTGCCGTGGCCGAGTTTTTTGGCACCGGGATAATGCGTGTCCCGCAAATGGACCGGTACCTGGCCCGTCGGCCGGTTGCGCACATCGGCCATGGCCGCATCAATGGCGCGGATGACGCTGTTGGACTTGGGACTTTCTGCCAAATAAATCACGCACTGGGCCAAGTTGATGCGCGCCTCCGGCATGCCCACCGCTTGCACCGCGATCCACGTGGCCGCCGCCTGCACGAGCGCCTGCGGGTTGGCCAAGCCGATGTCTTCGGATGCGTGAACCAGAAGCCTTCGGGCGATGACTTTCGGATCTTCGCCCCCTTCCAGCATGCAAGCGAGCCAGTACAACGCCGCCTGGGAATCAGACCCGCGAATGGATTTGATGAGCGCACTCATCATGTCGTACCGGTGATCGCCGCGGTCATACCGGAGTGCCGGCTGTTGCAGGCATTCTTCCGCCACCGCCAGGTCGATGCGCTGGATGCCGTCGGCATCGGGCTCCGTCGTCAATACGGCCAACTCCAGGGCGTTCAAGGCCGCCCGCACATCACCGTTGGAGCGGGAGGCGATAAAGTCCAGCGCCGCTTCTTCCACTTCCACCTGCCGGTCGCCGAATCCCCGCTCCCGGTCGGCCAACGCCCGGCGCAGTGCCGTTTTAATATGTTCTTCGCTCAACGGGTGAAACTGAAACAACTGGCTGCGGGACAGCAAAGCCGAGTTCACTTCGAAGTAGGGATTTTCGGTGGTGGCGCCGATGAGAATAATCTGGCCCTTTTCCACCGCCGGCAAGAGCGCGTCCTGCTGCGCCTTGTTGAAGCGGTGAATTTCATCGAGAAACAAAATCGTCTTGCGGCCGTACAAGCGGCGCAATTCCTCGGCTTCATCCATGACCTCGCGCAATTCTTTCACCGTGGCCGAAACGGCGTTCAACGACACAAAATGGGCCGATGTCGTCTCGGCGATAATCCGGGCCAACGTCGTTTTGCCGCTGCCCGGCGGCCCCCAGAAAATGACCGACGACAGCCGGTCGGCCTCGATGGCCCGCCGGAGCAACTTTCCGGGCCCGATGAGGTGTTCTTGCCCCAACATCTCGTCCAAGGTCCGTGGCCGCATCCGGGCTGCCAACGGCGCCATTTTTTCTTCATCATACGCAAACAGATCCATCCGGTACCCTCATTTGCTCAAAAAATAGGTTGACCGTCGCCGGGCCCATTCCCGGACCAGCTCCACGCCTTCCCGCCACGATTTGATGCGCGGCAAGGGCTTTGGATAATCCCGGTTGTACACGGCGTCGACAATGACCGTTGGCACGCCGGCGGCCGTCAGGCGGTCGAGATGGAAAGGCGCATCTTCAAAAAACAGCTCCACACCCAACCGTTTCGCCACTGCGGCTTTGTCCTGCGAACCCATGAACAAATTTTCCCCGTTGAAGGGAAAACGGTATCGCGTCAGCCATTCTTTCGTGATTTCGGTAATGTGTTTCATGCCGGGCCGGGCCGTGATAAAGAAAATTTCATGCCCTTCTTGCGCCAGCTCGTTCAACGCCTCGGCGGCGTTTTCCAACGGCACGCCCAGACGGTAAATTTTCGGTTCCAGTTTTCGCCACAAGCGGGCCCCTTCTTTCGGCGTCAGCCCATACGCCTCATCCAGGTGAAAGGTCTTCACGTCTTCCAGTCGGACGCTCCGTTTTAAAAATTGGTTGTACACTTCCACCGCCGCCCGCTGGGTTTGCTTGATGGTTCCATCAATGTCGATGCCCAACCGCAAAGCGAAAACCTCCTTCCACCACCGACCCTCGGCGTCCCTAGTTTGCCCAAAAAGAAAACCCCTTCGAAGAAGGAGTTTGAACCGATTCTGAGCAAAAATTCAATATCTGTTATTGTATCATTCATCTTGATCGTCCGTCAAACGGACGTCCAAATGCAGTTCGTCCAACTGTTCCTGGCTGACCGTCGACGGCGCCGACGTCATCAACTCGGTGGCATTGGCCGTTTTCGGGAAAGCGATGGCTTCCCGCAAGCTCGTCTTCCCGGCCAACAACATGACCAGCCGGTCGAAGCCGAAGGCGATGCCGCCGTGGGGCGGCGCGCCGTACTCAAAAGCTTCCAGGAAAAAGCCGAACTTCTCCCGCGCTTCTTCCGGCGACAGGCCGATGGCAGCAAACATTTTTTCCTGAATGTCCCGCCGGTAAATGCGCATGCTCCCGCCGCCGATTTCATGGCCGTTCAAGACCATGTCGTACGCTTGGGCGCGGATGGCCAGCGGATCGGTGTCAAACAGCGGCACGTCGTCCGGATGCGGCATCGTAAACGGGTGGTGCAGGGCGACGTACCGTTTTTCCTCCTCGTCGTACGAAAGGAGCGGAAAATCGGTGATCCAGAGAATGCGGTACTCGTCCTCCTTCACGAGCCCCAAATCGTGCCCGAGTTTCAAGCGCAAATTGCCCAACACGGCCGCCACCACATCGGGGCGGTCGGCGGCAAACAGCAACAGGTCGCCCGGTTTCGCTTCGGCAACCCGCAAGATTTGCTCCAATTCACCTTCGGTGAAAAACTTGGCGATGGGGCTTTTCACGCCGTCGTCGGTCACTTGCATCCAGGCCAATCCCTTGGCGCCGAAGCGGGCGGCATATTTGCCCAAATCGTCGATTTCTTTGCGGCTGAAGCGGGCGCATCCGGGAGCGTTGAGCACTTTCACCTGGCCGCCGTTTTTCAGGGCATTGCGGAACACTTGGAACTGGCAATCGGCCACGACATCGCTGATGTCTTTCAGCTCCATGCCAAAGCGCAAGTCCGGTTTGTCGGTCCCAAACCGCTCCATGGCCTCCCGGTAACTGAGGCGCATAAACGGCCGTTCCAGTTCCACGCCGATAGTCTCGCGGAACACCGCGGCGATCATCTGCTCCATCAAATCTTGCAGTTCTTCGGCGGACATGAACGACACCTCAATGTCCACCTGGGTAAATTCCGGTTGCCGGTCGGCCCGCAAATCTTCGTCCCGGAAACAGCGCACAATTTGGTAATACCGTTCCGCGCCGGCGATCATCAACAACTGCTTGTACAATTGCGGCGACTGCGGAAGCGCGAAAAACGTGCCCGGATGCAAGCGGCTCGGAACGAGAAAATCCCGGGCCCCCTCCGGCGTGCTGCGGGTCAACATGGGGGTCTCGATTTCCCAGAAGCCGTGGGCGTCGAGAAAATCCCGAATCACTTTGGCGGCCCGATGGCGCAGGCGGAGCATCTCCTGCATGGGCTGCCGCCGCAAGTCTAAATAGCGGTATTTCAGCCGCACCGACTCGTCCACTTCCACGTGTTCATCCAGCGGAAACGGCGGCGTTTTCGCCGTATTGATAATCTCCACCTGTTCGGCCCGCACTTCGATGTTGCCGGTTTTCAATTTCGGGTTGACCGTGTCGGGATCTCTTTCGACGACGACGCCTTCAACGCTGACGACGTATTCGCTCCGCAAACGGTCGGCCACCGCCAGGGCTTCCGCCGAAATTTCCGGCTGGAACACCACCTGGACGATGCCGCTCCGATCCCGCAAATCGACGAAAATGACGCCGCCCAAATCCCGGCGGCGGTTGACCCAACCGTTTAAGACGACTTTTTGGCCGACATGCTCCAGACCCAATGTACCGCATTCATGTGTCCGGTATCGCAACTGTGTTCTCTCCTTCCACCACGTACCCATACGACTTGTTGTTCCCATCATGTCAATAATCGGCATTTCCACGGGCAGGTGCGCTTCTTTGTTCTAGTGATCGGCTCCGGGACCGGCTTTTCCGGTCATCATCGACAGCAAAGTTTGTTCCACCGCATCGCCCATGGACTGCATGGATACCCGTTCCACCGCTGCCTCCAGCGGAATTTCCTCCTGCACGCCGTCGGCCATGCGCCGCAGCTGGACCGTGCCGCGGGACAATTCGTCCTCCCCTAAAATGAGCACGTATTTGGCCTGCAGCCGATCTGCCGCCTTCAGCTGCGCTTTCACCTTGCGGTTCAAGTGGTCCAAATCGGCGGCCAAACCGGCTTTCCGCAAGCGGTGCAACAAGGAAACCGCCGCAGTACGGGATTCTTCACCTACGGCGACGACAAAACAGTCCAACGCCGGTGGTGCCGGCGGCTCAACGCCTTCTGCCGCCATGACCGCCAACAGCCGTTCCAGGCCGGTGGCAAACCCGATGCCCGGCACGTCCTGGCCGCCGAGGCTGGCCACCAGACCGTTGTACCGGCCGCCCGCCGCAATGGTGCCCACCGCCCCCACCGATTCGGCGATAAATTCGAAGGCGGTTTGGGTATAATAATCAAGGCCGCGCACCATGCGGGGATTGACGATGTAAGATATACCCAGTTCGTCCAAAAACTTCCGGACGCCCGCAAAATGGTCAGCACAGGCCGAACATAAATGTTCCAAGATGGACGGGGTGTCGGCCGTCAGTTCACGGCATCGCTCATTTTTGCAGTCGAGGATGCGCAGCGGATTGCGTTCCAAGCGCGACTGACAATCGGCGCACAACGCTTCCCGGAGCGGGCGCAAGTGGGCCAACAGCGCTTCCCGGTGCCGGGGACGGCATTGGGGACACCCCAAGCTGTTCAATTCCAGGCGATATTGCCGGATCCCCAGCTCTTGCAACAAGTCGTCGACCATGGCGATGATCTCGGCATCCACCGACGGATCGTCGGCCCCCAAGACTTCTGCGCCAAATTGCACGAACTGGCGGAACCTGCCCGACTGGGGCCGTTCGTACCGAAACATCGGACCGAGATAATACCATTTGGTCGGCTGCGGTTGGGCATAGACTTTATGCTCGATAAAACTGCGCACCACCGCCGCCGTTCCTTCCGGCCGGAGCGTCAAGCTCCGCCCTTTTCGGTCCGTAAAGGTGTACATCTCTTTTTCAACGATGTCCGTCGTCTCGCCGACGCCACGCTGGAACAGCTCGGTATGTTCAAAAATCGGCGTGCGAACTTCCGAAAAATGATAACGGCGGGCCACATCCCGCGCCACGCGTTCGACATAATGCCAACGGTGGATTTCATCCGGCAAGACGTCGTACGTCCCCCGGGGCATGCTGATGGTCATGGTAGGATTCGCTCCTTCCGAACCGGCCCGCCCCAACGGCGTCGCCGTTGGCGCTTTGGCAAAATTTACGGATCATAATCCTCTATATGAAGGCTCAACATAAGACTGCGGAGGTGATAAAGATGGCACTGGGACAAAAACGAAACGTCCTCGTCGTCCCTCAAGCCGGACAAGCTCTTGAGCAACTGAAATACGAAATTGCTCAAGAACTGGGCATTCAACCGCCTCAAGACGGCTACTGGGGAACGATGGCAACCCGCGACACGGGCGCGATCGGTGGTAACATCACCCGTCGCCTGGTCCAAATTGCTGAACAACAATTGGCGAACCAACAATTCCCCAAAGCCTAACCCAAAACCCTAGCACATCATCCGATTATCCCATGACTTTGCAAAAGGCTTCCGTACGGAAGCCTTCTTTTTGTGTTCAGCGCGCCAACTTTGCGGCAGAGGCCGCTTGGCCCAAGCATACAGTTTGGGCATATGGTTATTATATCGTTTTGGCATCGGTTTTCAAAGCGGGTGTTCCAACAGCAGCGTCACCGGCCCGTCGTTGATCAAATGCACTTGCATCATGGCGCCAAACCGGCCGGTCTCCACCCTCAAACCTTGTTCGGCCAACAGGCGGTTAAATTGCTCGTAGATCTCCCGCGCGTGCTCCGGACGGGCCGCGTCCATGAAGTCCGGCCGCCGTCCCCGGCGGACGTTGCCGTACAACGTGAATTGGGAGACCGACAACACGGCCCCGCCGACATCCAGCACCGAACGGCCCATTTTTTGCCGCTCGTCTTCAAAAATGCGCAAATGAGCCACCTTTTCGGCCAAATAACGGGCGTCATCGGCGGTGTCCGTATGGGTGATGCCGACCAACAGCAACAGCCCGCGCCCGATCTCGCCGATCGTTTCGCCGTCGACCTCCACCCGCGCGCTTCGTACCCGTTGCACTAATACCCGCATGTCGTCCAACCCCGTTGTGTCCTGTGCCGACCCATCACTGGGTGATGCGGCGAACAGTATAAATGTCCTTGATGCTTTTCACTTTGTCCACAACTCGGTGCAAGTGATCGAGGTTATGGATGTTGATGGTCATCAAAATGGTCGTCACCTTGTTTTTATCCGAGCGGCCGGAAATGGCCGAAATGTTGGTCTTTGTCTCGGAGACAGTCTGCAACACTTCGTTGAGGAAGCCTTTGCGGTCGTACCCGGTAATTTCAATGTCCACCGGATAGCTGGACGACTCGTCGTTGGCTTCCCATTCCACCTCGATAAACCGCTCCGGATTCGTTTTCAACTGTTGTTCAATGTTGGGACAATCTTGCCGGTGGATGGAGATCCCTCTCCCTTTGGTGATAAAACCGATGATCTCGTCACCGGGCACCGGCGTACAGCAGCGGGAAAAGCGCACCAACACGTTGTCGATGCCTTTGACCCGCACGCCGTGAATGGGCTTGCTTTCCCGCGCAGATGAGCGGACGACCCCGGCGGGACGATCGTCCTGGGCGTCTTTGCGCGCCTTTTCCGTCAGTTTGGCCATCACTTGGCTCAAACTGACGCCGCCGTAGCCTAAGGCCGCCAGCAAGTCTTCCCGGTTGCTGAAATTCAACGCCTTGGCCACGGCGTCCAGTTTTTCGTTGCTCATCCACTCCGACGGCACCAGGCCTTGTTTTTTCAGTTCCCGCTCCAGATCTTCCTGCCCTTTGGCAATGTTTTCTTCCCGTTTTTCCTTTTTAAACCACTGCCGAATTTTGCTCCGGGCGTGGGACGATTGGGCGATCTTCAGCCAGTCGCGGCTCGGGCCGTAGCTGTGTTTGGAGGTGAGAATTTCGACGATGTCGCCGGTCTTCAATTTGTAATCCAACGGCACGATGCGCCCGTTGACTTTTGCCCCAATGCAGCGGTTGCCCACTTCCGTATGAATCCGGTACGCGAAGTCCAACGGGACGGAACCGCTGGGCAGTTCGATGACGTCCCCCTTCGGCGTAAAGACAAAGACGACCGAGGAAAACAGCTCCGTCTTCAGCGAGTCCATAAACTCTTTCGCATCCCGGAAGTCTTGCTGCCACTCGAGAATCTCTCGGAACCAGGCGAGGTTGCGGGCCGCTTCCTCGTCCGTGATGACCTTTCCTTCTTTGTACGCCCAGTGGGCCGCCACACCGTACTCTGCCGTCCGGTGCATCTCAAAAGTGCGGATCTGCACTTCCAGCGGCTCGCCGTTCGGGCCGATGACGGTCGTGTGAAGCGACTGGTACATGTTCGGTTTGGGCATGGCGATATAATCTTTAAAGCGGCCTGGCATCGGCCGCCAAAGGGTGTGGATAATGCCCAACACCGCATAACAGTCGCGAATGGTGTGGACGATGACCCGGACCGCCAGCAAGTCGTAAATTTCGTTGAATTGTTTCTTTTGATGCACCATTTTTCGATAAATACTGTAAATGTGCTTCGGACGGCCGGAAACTTCCGCTTCGATGCCCATTTCCTTGAGTTTTTCCTGCAGCGTCTGGATGACTTCCTTGATGTACTGTTCCCGCTCCGACCGCTTCTTCTGCATCAAGTTGACGATCCGGTAATACTGCTGTGGATTCAAAAAGCGCAGGGCGATATCTTCCAGTTCCCACTTGATGGTGGAAATGCCCAGCCGGTGGGCCAGCGGCGCAAAGATTTCCAACGTCTCGTTGGCAATCTCCCGCTGTTTCTCATCGTTCAAATATTTCAACGTCCGCATGTTGTGCAGGCGGTCGGCCAACTTGATCAAGATGACCCGGATGTCTTTGGCCATGGCGATGAACATTTTCCGGTGGTTTTCCGCCTGCTGTTCTTCTTTCGTCTTATATTTCAACCGTCCTAATTTCGTCACGCCGTCTACAAGGTGAGACACATCGGGGCCGAACCGCTCCTCCAACTCCTCCAGGGTGACAGACGTGTCTTCCACCACGTCGTGAAGCAAGGCCGCCGTAATCGTTGAGCAGTCCAACTGCAAATCGGCCAAAATCTCGGCCACTGCCAACGGATGGCTGATATACGGTTCTCCCGATTTGCGCGTTTGTCCTCGATGGGCTTCCTCAGCAAATCGGTACGCTTCCCGTACCCGTTCCCGTTCTTCTTCGGTCAAATAGCCCAACTTTTGACACAGTTCCTCAACGCCCATTTTTCGCTCACCTTGCAGGTTTTATCTTTAATTATCTCCGTTTTTGAGGAACTTGTAAAGCCGCCGTACTCGTATTGCTTGAAAAGCCGCCTTACTCGTATTGGACTAACGAATACACGGGATATTCGCTCAATTTTTGTCGGCCGTTCAAGTAACAAAGTTCGATGAGAAACGCCAGCCCGACCACTTCGCCCTGCAACTGTTCCACCAGTTGGATGGCCGTCGAGATCGTGCCTCCGGTGGCCAAAAGATCGTCCATGATGACGACCCGCTGTCCCGGCCGGATGGCGTCTTTGTGAATGCCCAAACGGTCGGAGCCGTACTCCAGGTCATAATTCACTTCGATGGATTCCGCCGGCAGTTTGCCCGCTTTGCGAATCGGCACAAACCCCAACCCCAAGGCATAGGCCACCGGGGCGCCGATGACAAAGCCCCGCGCTTCCGGGCCGACCACCACTTCGGGGTTCCACTGCCGCACGGCCTCCGCCATCGCATCGATGGCCTGCTTGTACAAGGACCCTTCTTTCAACAACGTGGTGATGTCTTTAAAACTCACGCCCGGTTGGGGAAAATCTTCAATGACCCGGATTTTTTCCCGAAACCGCATCGCGGCATGATTCATGATCGGTCATCCCCCTTGTTTGGTTTCCATCAAATTGAAGATGTACTGCTGTAACTGGCGGATGGTCAGCCCGTGTAAAAATTGTCCCATCTTTTGCCGCTCGACCGCTTCCAAGTAAGACATGGAGTTTTCCAACCGACTGCGCCCCACATCCCGCCATTCGTAGGCGTGCCCGCTGATGACCTCTAAAAATCCCAACTCCCGAAATACCCGCAAGACGAACGCCGTCTGCCCCGCGGCCAACCCAAAGCGGGCTCCGGCCTGCTCGGCCCGAATCCAATCAAAGCGGCCCTCTTGCCGCATCCAGCGAAACAGCATGGCAAAATGCTGCCGCTGGGGCACGCCCAAGCCGTTCGCCTGTTGAAAGACGCAATACACCCGCTCTATCGCTGGAAAACGTTGCAACGCGGCACTCAACTGCTGCTCGCTCACCGGCACGTCCAGCAACACCAAATCGGTCACCGTCTCTACCGGTTCTTCCGGGGACAAGGGCCAACAGCCGAAACGGCCTGAACCGGGAGCGTGAAAATATGCGATGGACCCTGTAGGTGGAGCGGGTGTGATTGGGGATGATGAAAAGCTGAGGAAAAACACCGACTCCTCATGGCCGTCCCCATCCGACGCCGTCCGCCATTGCGCGGCTTTTTCCGGCGTGCGCCGCCAGTCGAATACTTGTCGATGGAAAATGGCCACATCATGCAAAAGTATTTGCAGCCGGCGGGTGCCGCCCCACTCGTTGATCCCTAACTGGCCGAGTATATGTCCTTTGGAACCGGGGGCGATGCGCTCCACCCAGTCGCGGCATTGAAATCCGACGGCTTCCACGACCCGCCCCCGCTGGCCGCGCAAGACGAGTTTGACGTGTTGCTGTTCTTTTCCCAGCGATGTCACTTGTTCGATGTCGACGGCGCCAAAATAAATGATCGGCTTCGGATTGCCGATCCCATACGGCTCCAGGCGCTGCAACGCCTCCCACAGACTGAAATCCACCGCATCCAGCGGACAGTGCACTTCCACCGCCGTGCTCGGCTGTGGGGGACCCAGGGGCAACCGCGCGGCCACTTCCGCTGCAAACGCTTCCCGGAACGGTTCGATGCAGCAAGCTGCCATCGTCATGCCCGCCGCTTGCGGATGTCCGCCAAACTTCTCCAGCCACTGACGGCACGCCGCCACCGCCGCATACAGATCCAGCCCCGGAACGCCGCGGGCCGAACCCTTGGCTAATCCCGTCGCTTCATCGACGGACAGGAGGACAAACGGCCGGTGGTACGTTTCCACCAGACGGGCGGCGGCAATCCCCAAAACCCCTTCGTGCCATCCGGAATCGGCCAGCACGTAGGCCGCCGCCGTCCCCGGCGGGCGTCCGCTTTGGGCATCTTGTTGCGCCATCTGCCGTTGGGCTGCCTCGGTCACCTCATCGACCAGCTGCTGGCGGCGCCGGTTCAATTGTTCCAGCCAGGCCGCATCTTCCGACGCTGCTGCCTCATCTTCGGCCATCAACAGCCGATAGGCCCCCATGGCATGGGCCAGCCGCCCGGCTGCATTCAAGCGGGGGCCGAGCAAAAAGCCCACTGCCTCGCTGTCCCAAGGTCCCCGAAAGCGGGCTTGCTGGGCCAACGCGCGAAGACCCGGCAATGGACGGCAGTTCATCTCCGCCAAGCCGATGGCGGCCAACACCCGGTTTTCCTCCACCAGCGGCATCAAATCACTGATGGTCCCCACGGCCGCCAGCTGCCACAATTCCGACGGCACATCTTGGAGCAACGCTTGGGCCAGTTTGAACGCCACGCCGACCCCGGCCAATTCTTTGAACGGATACGGACATCCGGGCTGCTTCGGATTGATGACGGCGTCCGCTTCCGGCAACTCCGGCGGCGGTTCGTGGTGATCGGTGACGATGACCGTCATGCCGAGCTGCCTCGCCAGCGCCACCGCAT
>PKQY01000037.1 GCA_017577895.1 Bacillota bacterium | reverse complement strand
CCTCCCAAGACGAGACCGACCCACGGAAAAAAGGGAACGGAGCGGAAAAAAGGTGTCTCGTGTGCGCCGAACCAACGGCACAGGCGGGACGGCAACGGCAAACGCGTCAAAAACAACCAAGCCACCATAAATGCAGCGACCCACTGCCGCACTACCATTCCAACCACCGCCCCAATAGCCCCCAACCTACGGCCAACAGGACCGTCAGCACCGTCAAATCGCGCAACAGACGGCACACCCGTCGGATATCCTCGGGGTCGAGCGGCCGCCATCCCCGGCCCAGAAAAGCCCGTTGCGACGGCTGTCCTTGATACCAATTCAACCCGCCGAGCCGGACGCCCAACAATCCGGCGACGACGGCTTCGGGAATGCCGCTGTTGGGGCTCGGGTGGGACGGCGCATCGAGGCGCCAGGCCATCCATCCGCCCTTCACATCCAACCGTCGGAAGCAACCAATGAGCAACAACATCCACCCCGTCAGCCGGGCCGGCAACCAATTGGCCACATCGTCCAGCCGGGCCGCCGCCCAACCGAAATGGCGATACGTGTCGTTTTTGTAGCCGACCATGGAATCCAGCGTGTTGATGGCCCGGTACAACAGCGCCCCCGGCATGCCGAACAACAACGCGTACATCACCGGCGAAATCAAGGCATCCACCATGTTCTCCGCCACCGTCTCTACGGCAGCGCGGACGACCTCCCGCTCATCCATCCGCTCGGTATCCCGGCCGACAATTTGGCCCACCTGATGCCGGGCCATCGCCAAGTCGGTGTGGGGCGTTTGAACCAACGGGCGACGGACGGCCTCCGCCGCCCGGGCCAGTTCCCGTGGCGCTATCGACACGTACACGCCCCACACGGACACGGCCCACACCAGCCAACCGCTCACCTGCCCACAGAACCACAATAGGAAACAGGAAACGAAGCCGACGGTGCCGAGGACCGCAGCGACAAGTGTGACGCCGGCCAAGCGGGCATGCCATTTGCCTGCTCCGGGCCGGTTCAACCGCCGTTCCAAACAGGCGATGAGCCGGCCCATCAACCGGACGGGATGGGTGCGCCGAACGGGATCCCCCAATACAGCGTCCAACAACAGCGCCGCCGCCACGATCCATCCCGTCGCCGATGAAAGAAAAACGAAGCCGTCGAACCCGTGAAGCGCATGAGCCAACATGGGGACAAAATCGTTCATGAATTCCGCCATCTTTTTCGGCCTCGTTTGTTCATCGTGTTCTCTTTTTTACAATTTTATCCATCGGTTCCCGGCGCCTTGATGGACACCGGAATGCCGGCGACCACCAAGTAGACGTACTGGGCCAACGCCGCCAGCCGCTGGTTGCACCGCCCGGCCAAATCCCGATACGCCCGGCCGAGGGCATTGGCCGGCACCAATCCCCACCCGACTTCGTTGGTGACGATGATCAATGCATACGGCATGCCGGGCAGCCACCGGCCGAAGGCGTCGACTTCCTCTTCCAACTGCCGCTCCAACTGGGCGAAAGCGGTCCAATCCAAGGTCTCCGACCCTGCTCCGTCGGCCGCATCGGCTTCGCCACAGTGTGCCAGGAGTCGGTTGCTCCAATAGAGCGTGGCGCAGTCCACCAGGACGCCGTCGGGCGGCGGCGTGCGATGGGCCAACGTTTCTAACACGTCAAACAGCGACATGGGCGCTTCTACCGTTTCCCAATCGGGCGGGCGCTGTTCCCGATGGCGCCGGATGCGTTCCGCCATTTCCTCATCCAGCGCTTGGGCCGTTGCCACATACACGATCCGGTCGCCGGTAAAGCCGGCGTTTTTTCGCTCTTCCATCCATTGCCGCATCAGCTTTTCGGCAAAACGGCTTTTTCCCGAACGGGCGCCGCCGGTGACGAGCCCGAATCGCCCTGCCGGCTTCATGATATACGGTCCTTCCGGTTGTCGACTCCGGCCTCGGCAAACGTCGCCATGCCGTTGTAGACCTCGGACGCCACATCAAAGGCCGACAACATCATGCCCGCCCCGGTCCCTTCGCCCAAGCGCATGTCAAACCGCAACGGCGCATATGCATTGAGCTGTTCCAGGGCCAGCCGGTGCCCCCGTTCCGCCGACAGGTGGGAAGCAAAGACGAAGGGCGCCGCCGACGGGCATAGCCGCACCGCCCACACCGCCGCCACCGTCACGATAAAACCGTCCACCACGACCGGAATGCGGGCCTGGGCTGCTCCGAGGACCGCCCCGGCCAAGGCGGCCAACTCCAGTCCCCCGACGCAACTCATGGCATACCACATGTCGTCCTTTCCCCGTCCTCTCGTCAGTTGGTGCAGTTGCAGCGCCGTCTCCACGACCTCCACTTTCCGCTGGCGCGTCTGCTCGTCCATGCTGGTGCCCATACCCACGACCTCATCGGCAGGAAGGCCGGTCATGGCCGCCAACAGGCAGGCACTCGGGGTCGTATTGCCAATTCCCATTTCTCCCAGCGCCAACACATCCACGCCTTCGTCTGCCATCCGCAGCGCCGCATCCATCCCGACCCGTACCGCCGCTTCTGCTTCGGCTCGGGTCATGGCCGGCTCCCGCATCAAGTTGCCGGTACCGGCCCGCACTTTTTGCCGCCACAGTTGGGGATGGTCCGCCAACTCGCCGCAGACGCCCACATCCACCACTTGCACGCGGGCGCCCACGGCGCGGGCGACGGCATTGATGGCCGCGCCTCCGGATAAAATGTTTTGCACCATTTGGACCGTCACCGACTGGGGATACGGAGTGACCCCTTCCGCCACGACGCCGTGATCGCCGGCCATCAACAGGACGCCCTTGACCGGCGGCCGGGGCAAGCGGCCTCCCGTCACGCCGCTCCAGCGGACAGTGAGCCGCTCCAACCAACCGAGGCTGCCCGGCGGTTTCGTCAACTGATCCAGTCGCGCTTCCGCCGCCCGCATGGCTTTCTCATCCAATGGCAAAATGGCTTTTTCGATGTCTTCCACGATCGTCATGGCACGTCCCCCTACTTGTACGTCATGTCCTTCCACGAGATTCTTAAGCCAGCAACACTTGCGGCACGCCTTTGCGGGGATGGGGCAAAACGATGGGCGTCGTCCCGTAAACTTCCTGCAACAACGGTTCGGTCAACACGTCGTCCAACGCCCCCATGCGCCGAATGCGGCCGCACTGCATCAGGATGAGCCGTTGGCTGTACAAGGCGGCCAAATTCAAGTCGTGCATCACCGCCACCACTGTCAAACCACAATCCTGTTGCCACTGGCGTATCAAGTTGAGCAACGCCAATTGATGGCCGATGTCCAAATAGGTGGTCGGCTCGTCCAGCAGCAACAGCCGCGGTTGTTGCGCCATGGCCTGGGCGATGGCCACCCGTTGCCGCTCGCCGCCGCTCAGTTGCGACAACAGCTTCGTGCGCAGCGGCGTCAGCTCGGTCTCCTGCAGAATGCGCTCCACCAGTGCTTCATCGGCCGCCGTGGGACCCTGGAGCCATTTTTGATACGCAAACCGTCCCATCATGACGACGTCGTAGACCGTATACGGCAACGGCGGCAGGCCTTCCTGGGAGACCACCGCCACGCGGCGGGCCAATTCTTTCCGGCTCAAGTCGGTCACCGGGCGCCCTTCCAACAACACTCGGCCTGCGTCGGGCCGCTCTATGCCGGCCAACAGCCGGATCAAGGTGCTTTTGCCGCACCCGTTGGGCCCCAGAATGCTGACAAAGGAACCATTTTCCACCTGAAAATGGATCTGATCCAACACGATTTGCTGGCCATACCGCTTCGTCAACCCTTCCACCGACAACATCCGGCATCACCTCCTGGCCCGCCTTTTGTCTCCGCCGCTTTTGCCGTCAATGGTGTTGCCGCCGAAACCGCCGCAACAAGTACCCAAAAAAAGGAGCTCCCAACAGCGCCGTAATGACGCCCACCGGCAATTCCCGGGGGGAAAACACCGTGCGGGCAATGGTGTCGGCCCAAATCATCAGCGACGCTCCAGCCAACGTCGCCACTGGGAGCAAGCGCCGGTGATCGGCCCCCACCAACAAGCGCATCATGTGCGGCACCACGAGGCCGACAAAGCCGATGGTGCCGGACACCGACACCGCCGCTGCGGTTATCAGCGTGGAAGCGACCAATACGACGAGCCGCACCCTCGTCACCGACACGCCCAAGTGGGCGGCCTGGGCGTCGCCCAATGACAAGATGTTCAACGGCTGCCAATGGCTGTACAAAATGAGCCACCCCGTCACCAAAAAGGGCAAGACGACCCCGGCCGACGCCCAATCCCGCAAGGCAAAGCTGCCCATCAGCCAGTACACGATCTGTTGCATCCGTTCGTCGGAGATGGAGAGAAAAAAGGACAACAAAGCGCCTAAAAACGCTTGGATAACGACGCCGGACAAAAGGAGCGTCTCCACCGCTACGCCATGTCCCGCCGCGCCCTTGCCGCCCGACGCCAGCCGGTAGACAGCGATGAGCGTCAGCAGCCCGAGACAAAAGGCGACGGTCGGAATCACCCAGCCGCCCAACGCTCCTTGCCAGCCAAAGACGATAACCACGGCCGCGCCCAAAGCGGCACCCGAGGAGACCCCGAGCACGTACGGATCGGCCAGCGGATTGCGCAACACCGCTTGAAACCCGACCCCGGCCGTCGCCAAGGCCGCACCGACCAGCACCGCCAATAAAATGCGCGGCAGCCGGACGTCGAACACGATGGCTTCGGCCGAAACAGGCCAATCCGCCAGGCTCGGCGAATACAGCCCGATTTTATACAGCAAAATGCGCCAGACCGTCGACACCGGCAGCTGCGCGCTGCCGATGGATACGCTGCAGACGACGCTGAAAAGCAACACCCCGGCCAATCCCGTCAACCACACCCAAAATAGCCGCCTTTGCTTGACCTCCATTCACCGCATCCGCCCTCATTGAAATCGGTCTGGATACAG
Organism: Bacillota bacterium; assembly: GCA_017577895.1. Classification (GTDB taxonomy): domain Bacteria; phylum Bacillota; class Bacilli; order ZCTH02-B2; family ZCTH02-B2; genus Bacillus_BB. The sequence continues at coordinate 14,085 of PKQY01000037.1, read as the reverse complement.
ACTGGCGGCTACTTGCAGCAACCCTTCGGCCAAGCGGGGACCGGGCCGGGAAATGATGTCACTGTCCACATCGTAGATGCGGCCGTCACGCACCGCCGGAATGTCCGCCCAGCTTTTTCGAGATGCTATCATTTTTGCCGGCGGTTCCTCGGTATAGTAACCGTACGTCGTAATGATCACATCCGGTTGGGCAGCGATGACTTGCTCCTCCGACAGTTGTGCCCATCCTTCCACCTCGGCCGCCACATTGATGCCTCCGGCCAGCCGGATCAGATCATCGATGAACGTTCCGCTCCCGGCGGTGTACAGATCGGGGCTCACTTCTACCCACACCCGTACTTTCTCTGTCTCGGGTATATCCGCCACCTTGGCGACGATGTCCGCCTTTTTCGCCTCCATCTGCTGGATGACTTCTTCCGCCTGCTCTTGGGCCCCGAGCGCCTGGCCTAGCATCCGCAACACCGCATACGTACCGTCAAACGATTGGGCCTCCGGCAGCACCAGCACGGACAACCCGACATCCCGCAGCGGTTGGACAGCATTGTCGTTCACCGACGCTTGCGCCAACACCAAGTCCGGTTCCAAAGACAAAATTTTCTCTATGTTTGGCTCCAAGCCACCGATGCGCTCGATGTTCGCCACTTCTTCCGGATAATTGTCCCAGTCCGTCACGCCCACCAGCCGGTCGCCGGCCTTGAGCGCAAACACGTTTTCGGTAATCGACGGCGCCAGCGACACAAGTCGTTGCGGCGGCTCCTCCAACCGATGCTCCACACCGCTGGCATCGGTCAACGTCACCGGAAACCCGGATTCGGCCACTGGACCGCTATCCGGTTGAACGGCACCGGACGATTCCGGCTCCGTGGCCTGCGGCGCACAGGCCGCCAGCAACAAAAGAAACAGTGCGACAACGAAAAAACTTTGGATGAATCTTTGCATGATGAATGGACGCATGCCACAACCTCTCCCGTCGTTAAAATTCAACAAAAAACCCTGCTTCCCGAAAAGAAGCAGGGCACCAACCGACCTGCACTTGCCGCTGGGCAAAAAGCTGCCGCGACATGCGCACGCCAACACACTACCCTTTCCTTTCCGCGAAGGAGGAGTAGCAGCAAATAGGCAGGTCTCCTGGCTCATGGTCATCGAAGGCCCAACCCTTCCCGTTTGCCGAAGCAAACAGTGGTACGTTGGCTTCTCCCATTCACAGTGGCGGGACCGCGCCGGATTTTCACCGGACTTCCCTTTTCACACCTGTCATCACAGGTGACCTATTTGCGACCGATATGCAGTTGTTCGATGCGGCGGCTACGCCTCCAGAGCCACCTTATACCCGGCGTGTTTCTTCACGTGGAACACCCCGTGTTCAAAAATGAGGTATTGACCTTTGATGCCGATGAGGCGTCCGGAAATGTGCGGCTCTTTGTCCAGTTGCAGTGGCTGGAGTTTCCGCGCTTCCTCCAACATAGGATACATGATTTCCACCAGTTGAACGTCGTCCAACAAATACGGCCGAAACGACGCAGGAACCCATTCCAACACCTGTTCCCGAACCGCCAGCAAGTCGGCGTCGGCCGTCTCCCCGGCCAACATTTTCCGCCAATTCGTCTTGTCGGGCAAATATTGACTCAAGTGGGCTTCCAGCTCACCGGCCATTTTCCGGTTCGGCAACTCGGCAATGGGGATGGCCCGGATCGCCCCTTGATCGACCCACCGTTTCAGCGAGTTGCCTTTGCGCGTGATGCCCACCTTCACGTCACTGCTCAACGCCAAGTACACAATGTGCGGAATGAGGCAATGTTCCTTCGCCCACGCTTCATCGCGGCACGTGCCGAGATGATAATGGCATTGATGCGGTTTGACGATGCACAGATCGTTTTCCGCCAAGTCGCGAAAGCACGGGTAACAATACCCGTTGTTGTACGTCTTTTTCACCTTTCGGCCGCAATGAATGCACGCTTTTTCATGGAGGAAGGAAAGGGTCAGACGATGGTTGAGCCACTCGTTCAACCATACATATCGGTCGTCCACGTGCAAAAAATAGTGGACCGTCTCCCGCCATTCATGGCTCAACCCGCGAAGAAAGCCCTGCAGGACCACCCCGACCCCTCCTTCTCGGAATACGTTCCAGCCAAAACCAAAACAAAAACAGTTTCAATGATAACTATAACATAAGTCATTCCCTGGCGCATTCGTCCGTCGGAAATTGCACATCCGGCACTCCTTCCCGGGCATTGGCGGTCCGCGCCAGGACGAAAAACAGGTCCGACAGCCGATTGACATATCTCATGACTTCGGGATTCGTTTCCTCCTGCCGGGCCAACGCCACGATGCGCCGTTCCGCCCGCCGCGTGGCCGTCCGGCATTGGTGCAGGGCCGCGGCAGCCGCCGTCCCGCCGGGAAGGACGAACGCACACGCGGTAGGCGCTTGGGCAGCGTAATGGTCGATCCACTGTTCCAGCCGCACCACATGTTCTGCATGGACTTTATACGGGCGCAAACGGTTCACCGTCACCAAGTCGCTGAGACAGTCATACAAATCGCGCTGCACATCCGTCAACAAGGCCAACATGTCGGCATACAAATCGGCGTCTTGCTCCTTCAACCGCACCATCGCATCGCCGACCTGAGCATTCACTTCATCCAGGCTGCCACACGCCTCCACCCTCGGGTGATCTTTGGGGAGCCGGGCGCCAATCACGGCAGTCTCGCCGCCATCGCCCCGGCGGGTATAGATCGTCATCCCAGTTCCGCTCCTTTCTAAACAAAAAGCATCTTTCCGAACCCACGGAAAGATGCCGTGCTTACCACACCTACGGAAACGATGACGGACAGGCCGATAAAGTCACTCGTCCCCTCATCGCTCGCTGCACCTCCTCATCCTCGTGAGTACGGTGGCAACTTCCATGGCAGGTCTCCTGGCTCCAAGTACAAACGCGACATCGCGCCCTTCCCATTTTCCGTCAGAGCGGAAAACAGTGGGACCCGTGGCGATGTCACTCCTTGTCACAGTGGCGGGACCGCGCCGGATTTTCACCGGACTTCCCTTTTAAGCCGTCTGGCTTGAGGCCAAACTGGCACCATGGAAGGACCGATTCAGTTGTCAAATGCGGCTGGACAGCCCTAAGCCAATTATACAAGATGCGACAGCATCAAACAATCTTTTCATTGCGAAAACGGAAAAATGAGCGGCAACGCCAACACGACCACCACGCCGACAAACAATTGCAAGGGCAAACCGACTTTGACGAAGTCGACAAAGCGGTAGCCGCCGGCCGGCATGACCAACATGTTGGTCGGTGTGGCCACCGGTGTGGCAAAAGCCATGCTGGCGGCGATGGCAACCGCAAACAAAAACGGGTACGGGCTCAGATTCATGGCCAACGCCGTCGTGGCGGCGATGGGGGCAAACAGCACGGCCGTGGCCGTATTGCTGATAAACAGCGTCACGATGGAAACGAGCAAATACATGCCGGCCAACAGCGCCATGGGTCCCCAGGAGCCGAGGCTGGCGAGCATCGCTTCCGACACCGCCTGGGCCGCGCCGGTTTTCTCCAGCGCCGTCGACAGCGGGATCATGCCGCCGATGAGGACGATGCTCTCCCAACTGATGTTCCGATACGCCTCTTCCATACTGCGCAAACAGCCACAGAGCACCATGAGCACCGCGGCGATCATGACGGCGACCACCGCCGGAACGACTTCTAACGTCAGCATGACCAACATGAACAACAAAATGCCGGCGGCCAGCGGCGCTTTTTTGTCCAAGGGCAACTGGTCCGCTGCTTCCAACGGTTGACCCACCACCACGACGTCGGTCGTCTCCTTGGCCAGCCGGGCGATATCTTCCCAAGCCCCCTGCACCAAAAGCGCATCTCCAAAACGGATGACTTGATCTTTCAAGTTCGTCAAAATGTATTCGCCCTTGCGATAAATCCCGAGAATGTTCAACCGATACTTTTCCCGAAATTGACATTCCTTGATCGGCCGGTTGATGAGGGACGATTGGGGCGTCAACAGCACCTCGGCAATGCCGATGTCGGGCGACACCAACTTTTCCAAATTGAACGTGCTGACTTGTTCCGCCACCAAATGATCCAACAGGCGTAAGTGCAGTTCGTTGGCCAGCCGCTTCACCTGATCAAAGGCCCCTTGCAAATACAGGACGTCGTTTTTTTGGATCACCGTGTCCGGGCCGGCCCATTCGTGACTGAGCGTTTTGAAGAACGGATTTTTACTGGACGATTTGCGGCGAATTTCCAACACCAACACGTCGTAATGGTCGGGAATGATCCGGTCACCCAGCGGTCGATTCAACAGCGGGGAGCGTTCCGTCACTTCCACCCGATACAGACGGTTGGCCAACTGGTAATCCAACGCCAACTCCTGCGGACGGCGGCCTTCGTTGCCGCCGTTTTGTTCCGGCGCCGTCTTTGGCAACAGCCGTTTGCCGAACGCAAGCAAGAACAAAAATCCCGCCAAGCAAACGATGATGCCGATGGGCGTAAAGGAAAACAACGACAATTCGGGATAGCCGAAATCGGTCAGCGTTTCGCTGATCACCAAGTTGGGCGGCGTCCCGATCAGCGTCAAGATTCCGCCAAAACTGCTGGCAAAGGCCATCGGCATCAACAGTCGGGCGGGGCTGATGCCCGCCGCCATGGCCATGCTGACCACCACCGGCATCAACACCGCCACGGTGCCGGTGTTGCTCAAAAACGTCCCCAAGGCGGTCGTGGCCAACATGACGATGAACAGCAATCGCGTCTCACCGGACCCGGTCCAGCGCAACAGAAAGCGGCTGGCCTTGGCGGCCAGCCCGGTCCGGAAAATGCCGGCCCCGACCACGAACAAGCCGATCATCATGATCACGACCGAGTTGGAAAAGCCGCTCAACGCTTCCGCCGGCGTGAGAATTCCGGTCAGCATGAGTACCAACAACATGCCGATGGCCACCAAGTCCGAGCGGATGCGCCCCCAAATCAACAGTCCGGTCGTCACCACCAACACCGCGAACACGAGAAGCTGCTCGTTCACCCCAACCCGTCCTCCTGTTCCCACATACTGAATCTATAGCCATATCATACCAATTTTGCCAGAAAAACAAAAAACTTCCCTCCGCAACGGGAAGGAAGTCGCAGCACAAAGCACACCTTCTCTGCTTAAAAGGTGCCGCCGTGTTTGCGGATGATGGCCTCGGCCTTGGATTCGTCTTTTTTATCCATGACGACGGTCAACAACACTTGACCGGTCAACGGCTGGCGGCTGCCATCGGCCATGCCGCTGGCCGCCGGATCGGCCGCCTTCAGTACGGCCGCATCCCGACTGCTCAACGACGTCCCCAGCACCACGTTGGCCAAACCGGGAACGTCGCCGGAAATAACGTAGTGGAACGCATCGGTCGGTTCGCCGGGTTCTTGCTGCAGTTCATCGACTTGGACCATCTCAAAGCCGTTTTCCTTCAGCTCTGCCGCCGCTTTTTCCGCGTGTTTCATGTCGGTAAAAGCAGCCAAAATGCTGCGTTGGTCCGGTTTCAGCTGCATGCTTGGCACCCCCAACATTTATCGCCGCCGAAGTTGTCGCCACCGCGCCAACACGGATGACCGTCCTCCGGCAGCGGACATCAGTCAAGGCATATGCATTAGGATGGTGCCATGACGAAAATGTATGCATTCAGGCGCGCACGAACGGGTTATACCGCTTTTCTTCGCCGATGGTCGTGGCCGGACCGTGCCCGGGATACACCTTCGTTTCATCGGGCAACGTGTACAGTTTTTCCCGAATGGAACGGGCCAATTGGTCAAAGTCGCCGCCGGGAAAATCGGTGCGGCCGATGGAACCTTGGAACAACGTGTCGCCGGCGAAGACGACGCCGTCCAACACAAAGGACACACACCCCGGCGTATGTCCCGGCGTATGCCGGACCTCGATGTCAAATCCGGCCAACGTCAACCGCTGGCCATCCCGCAACAATTCATCGGCCGGCGGGCCGTCAATCGGCTTTTCGAAGGCCGCCGACATGTTCAACGTCGGATCGGTCAACCAGTGTTGCACCGACTCGTGAATGTAAATCGGGGCCCCGGTGAGTTCCTTGGTCCGGGCCAGTCCGCCGATGTGGTCCAAATGGGCGTGGGTGAGCAAGATCGCCTTCACGTGATACGGTTCAATCAATCGGGCAATTTCTGCTTCGCCGTAGCCCGGATCGATGACGACGGCTTCTTGCGTTTTTTCATTGGCCAACACATAAAAGTTCGTCTGCCACATGCCCAGCGGCCGGCTGATGATCTTCATCGCCATCCCTCCTGATTGGCAAAATCTTTCCTCACAAAAACCATTGTAACGAGCCGTTCCGAAAAGAACAAAAAGAGCCGTTCATGGCCCGCATATTCCCAGAAGCATCGGAAAAAATAAAGAAAAATGAAGAAAAAAGAGGAGCATGGGTGTGTCTGCAAGCAAACACGGCAAAACGAAAGACTTGATCGCGATGACCACGGTCCCGCTCATCATGGTGTTGGGCAACTCCATGCTCATCCCCGTGTTGCCCCAGATGAAAGCCGCGCTGGAACTGACCCAATTTCAGGTCAGTCTGACCATTACGTTATTTTCCTTGTCGGCCGGCCTCATCATTCCGTTGGCCGGCTTTCTTTCCGACCGCATCAATCGGAAAGCGGTGCTCATCCCCTCCCTCCTCCTGTACGGCGGCGGCGGATTGCTGGCCGGCATCGCCGCCGTGGCTATGGACGAACCTTATCCGTGGATCATCGTCGGGAGAGCGTTGCAAGGATTGGGGGCCGCCGGGACGGCCCCCATCGCCATGGCCTTGTTGGGTGACCTGTTCAAAGGGGCTGCCCAAAGCCGGGCCCTCGGGTTGTCCGAATCGGCCAACGGCATGGGCAAAGTTATCAGTCCCATCGCCGGTTCGTTGCTGGGCCTCATGGCCTGGTGGACGCCCTTTTTCGTCTTTCCCATCCTTTGTGCCTTATCGGCCTTGATGGTGTGGCGGATGGTCCAGGAGCCGGAGGCAAAAGAACGACCGCCGACGGTGCGGGAATATGTCCGCTCGTTAGGCGACATTTTCCGCCGGGAAGGCCGCTGGTTGTTCAGCGCTTTTTTCGCCGGCTCCTCTTGTTTGTTTGTCTTGTTCGGCATCCTGTTTTACTTGTCCGACTGGCTGGAAACCGCATACCGCATCGCCGGCATCCTCAAAGGAGGCATCTTGGCCATCCCGCTGTTGGGCATGGTCATCACCGCCTACGTGACGGGCGTCATTATTAAGAAAAAAGGCCGTTTGATGAAATGGCTCATCATCGGCGGACTCCTGACACTGGCCGCCAGTCTGGGCGGCGCCGTTTTTGTGAACAGCCGTTTTTGGTTCATCGCCCTCATCACGGCGGGCGCCATCGGCACCGGCGCCGTTTTGCCGTGTCTGAACAGCTTCATCACGGGAGCGGTCCGCAAGGCCGAACGGGGCATGATTACGTCCATCTACGGCAGCGTCCGGTTTTTCGGCGTCGCCGTCGGACCCCCGGTCTTCAGCTGGCTGATGGACATCTCCCGCACCGTCATGCTGACCTCCGTCTCCGTTCTCGTGGCCGTCGCCGCGTTGCTCGCGTTGTTGCTGATCCACCCGACGAAAAGCGGCGGCAATGCGAAAAACGTGTTTGGCCGAACAACAGCGCCGTTGGCCGCAAGCCACCTTCTCCGCCGCCGAGCCCGGGGGAAGGTGCGGCTGTAGATAAAGAGCCTGCCAATCAAAAGGATAAAAAGGAAGTTGCTCCGGCTCGGAGCAACTTCCTTGTTTTTTAGCTGACGTATTTTTCCGCTTCGATGACCCGGCGGGCAATGGCCCGTTTCAGGGCGATGGTGTTGATGGGCGTGCGGCGGGTCAGCCGTTTCAAGATGGACAGCTGGGTGAGCAGCTGATCCCCTTCGCTGATGGCCGCCAAGGAAGCGCGGGCGATTTGCTCCACGCGATCGAACGTTTCATGCACAAACACTTGGGTCATGTCGATTTTGTTTTGATGCGCTTCTTGGCCGTCGCGGTTGACCGCTTTCATCGTCCGCAAGTAGGCCGATTCCATGGCGTAGACGGCGATGATGAGGTCGGCGACATTGGCCAACAGTTCTTGTTCTTTCTCCAAGTTCATCTGATATTTTTGCACGCCAAGACCGGCCACCATCAGGACGATCTTTTTGGCCGCATCGATCAACGTCTTCTCGGCGCCGAGCAAACCTTCGGCCGGAGTCGGAATATAGCTGATCAGTTCTTTTTGCAAGTTTTGAACCGCCGCCAACAAGGGCAGGTCGCCGCGCATCGCTTTTTTCACCAGCGTGCCCGGAATGATCAGCCGGTTGATTTCGTTGGTGCCCTCAAAGATTCGGTTAATCCTGGAGTCGCGGTACATTTGCTCCACTTTGTACTCTTGGATGTACCCGTATCCGCCGTGAATTTGCACCGCTTCATCGACAACTTGGTCCATGATTTCGGATCCGAAAATTTTGTTGATGGAGCACTCGATGGCGTACTCTTCAATGCGTTTTCCGGTCACTTTCCCGATATCCGGCGCGTTCGGATCGAGATCCGCCAGCGCTTCGTCAATGAGTCCGGCGGTGCGATACACCGTGGCTTCGTTGACATACGTGGCAATGTTCATATCCGCCAGTTTTTGTTGAATGAGCGGGAAACTGCTGATGGGCACGTTGAACTGTTTCCGCTCGTTGGCGTACTTCGCCGACAGTTCGATGGCCCACTTGGTCGTCCCGACGGCGCCGACGCCCAGTTTGAAGCGGCCGATGTTGAGAATGTTGAACGCGATGACGTGGCCGCGGCCGATTTCACCCAGCACGTTTTCCACCGGCACTTTGACGTCTTCCAAAATGACCGGGCAGGTGGACGATCCCTTAATGCCCATTTTCTTCTCTTCCGGACCGATGGTGACGCCGGGGAAATTGCGCTCGACGATAAAGGCGGTAAACTTCTCGCCGTCGACTTTGGCGTAAACGGTGAACACGTCGGCAAAGCCGCCGTTGGTAATAAATTGCTTCGTACCGTTGAGAATGTAATATTTGCCGTCCTCCGACAGCACTGCCGTCGTTTTGGCACCCAAAGCGTCGGAGCCGGACCCCGGTTCCGTCAAGGCGTACGCGGCAATCCATTCACCGGTGACCAGTTTCGGCAAATATTTTTTCTTTTGCTCCGGCGTGCCGAACAACACGATGGGCAAACTGCCGATACCGATATGGGCTCCGTGGGTCAAGGCGAAAGAGCCGCCCCGGGTCATGTTTTCACTGAGCACCGTGGCGCTAATCTTGTCCAGGGCCAGACCGCCGTACTCTTCCGGCACTTCCGCACCGAGAAAGCCCAGCTCCCCAGCTTTGCGCATGAGTTGGCGGGACAACTCGTAATCGAGGCTTTCCAACTTTTCCCGCACCGGTTCAATTTCTTTTTCTACAAATTCCAGCACGGACTGGCCGATCATTTTTTGCTCTTCCGTCATATCTTCCGGCGTAAACACTTGTTCCGGCGAAATATCTTCCAGCAAAAAGCTGGCGCCTTTCACTTTTTCGCGCGTGCTCATGGATGGACCTCCTTGTATCGTTTTTTACGGGATGGATTTCAATCAGGCTGGCCCTGACGGGCCGAGTGCCGCCGCCGACGGCCCTCCAGTGCCCTCAGGCAGGAAACTCAAACACGCCGGCTGCTCCCATGCCGCCGCCGATGCACATGGAAACGACCCCGTACTTTCCGCCCCGGCGCGGCATTTCGTACAACATTTGCACCGTCAGTTTGGCGCCGGTGCAGCCGAGCGGGTGGCCGAGGGCAATGGCTCCGCCGTTGACGTTGACTTTGTTCAAATCCAAATCCAACTCCCGGATGACGGCCACCGACTGCGCCGCAAACGCTTCGTTAATCTCAAACAAATCCACTTGATCCAACGTGATGCCGGCCAATTTCAACGCTTTCGGAATGGCCACCACCGGGCCGATGCCCATCACTTCCGGCTCCACGCCGCCCACGGCAAAGGAGCGGAAGATGGCCAACGGTTTGAGGCCGAGCTGTTCGGCTTTTTCCGCCGACATGACAACGACGGCCGCCGCACCGTCACTCGTCTGTGAGGAATTGCCGGCCGTGACGGTCCCGTTCACACGGAAGGCCGGACGCAACTTGGCCAGCGCTTCCATGGACGTATCCGGCCGCACCCCTTCGTCGGTGTCGAATATGCGGGTGCGTTCCACAACCCTGCCGCTTTCCTCGTCAAACGTCCGCTCCACAACGGTGACCGGCACAATTTCGTCCTTGAATTTCCCTTCCTGAATGGCCTTGTGGGCCAGCCGGTGACTGCGCAGAGCAAATTCGTCCTGCATCTCGCGGGTAATGTTGTACCGCTGAGCCACTTCTTCCGCCGTGTGCCCCATGGACATGTAAATTTGCGGCATGTGTTCCACCAAATACGGATCCGGCGAGAGTTTATTGCCGGTCATGGGCACCATGCTCATGCTTTCCACACCGCCGGCGACGATGACGTCGGCCATGCCGGTCATGATTTGCTGCGCCGCCAAGGCAATCGTCTGCAGCCCGGACGAACAAAACCGGTTGACGGTCATACCTCCCACCGACGTGGGCAATCCGGCCCGCATGGCGACGATGCGGCCCAAGTTCATCCCCTGTTCCGCTTCCGGCATGGCACAGCCGATAATCACGTCTTCCACTTCTTCCGGCTGAAGGCCTGGAGCCCGGCGAATGGCTTCCTTCACCACGATGGCACCCAGTTCCTCCGGCCGGGTGTGCCGAAGCGAACCGCGGGGCGCCTTGCCGACGGCCGTGCGGGCTCCTGAAACGATCACGGCTTCTCTCATGACGATATCACTCCTCCCGTTGTTCTCTCCACTCCGTCTCCATCGGGCTTATCTCTCTTTAGTTTTAGTTTAGTTACGCAACGGCTTGCCTTTCACGAGCATGTGCTGCATCCGTGCCTGCGTCTTCGGCTCGCCGATCAAGCTCAAGAACGCTTCCCGCTCCAAATCCAACAAGTATTGCTCCGTCACTTCAGTGCCTGCCGGCACTTTGCCGCCGGCCAACACATCCGCCAGTTTGCCGGCAATTTTCAAGTCGTGGTCCGTTATATACCCGCCTTGGCGCATGGTATATGCCGCCAACTTCATGACCGCCGCCCCCGGCTCGCCGACGACCCGCACTTTCTGCGGCACCGGCGGCCGATACCCTCGGGCATCCAGCTCCAACACCGCCTGTTTGGCGTCGTAGACGAGGTGATCCCGGTTGATGCTGATGCGGTCATGGGGCCGCAAATAGCCGAGTTTTTTCGCGTCGGCCGCGCTGGTGGACACTTTGGCCATGGCGATGATCTCAAACGTGCGGTTCACCAGCGGTTGAATGTCGACGTTGGCACCGCTGGGCACGGTGGCCAAATGGCGCAACAACAGCTCCTTCGTGCCGCCGCCGCCGGGGATGAGCCCGACGCCCACTTCCACCAGCCCCATGTACGTCTCCGCCGCCGCCTGCACCAAGGCCGCCGGGAAGCACACTTCCACGCCGCCGCCGAGGGTTTGTCCATGGGGCGCGGCGACGACCGGACGGGACAAATATTTCATCCGCATGTTGACGTCTTGGAACTGCTTGACGATGCGTTCAATCAAATCCCAGTTTTCGTCTTCCGCTTCCATCAGCATGAGCATCAAGTTGGCGCCGACGCAGAAGTTGGGCCCTTCGTTGGCGATGACGAGCCCCCGCCAGTTTTTCTCCACCTCATCGAAGGCCGCATTCATCATTTCGATGATGTCCACGCCGATGGCATTGTTGGGGGAATGGAACTCCAACAGCGCCACGTCGTCGCCGATATCGATGAGGCTGGCGCCGCTGTTGGAACGGATGACGCGGTTTTGTTTCTTGGCCGCCCGGATGGAAATGCGCTTCGGTTGCACCGGCATGGGCACGCGGCTGCCGTCAAGCGCCGTGTAATATTGGCCCGTTTCGTCCTGTTCGTAGAACGACGTCTTGCCGGCGGCGAGCATCTTCTCAATCCATTCGGGAATCGTCTCGCCTTCCGCTTTCATCCGCTCGACCGTTGGCACCAAACCGACCGCATCCCACGCTTCAAAGGGCCCCAGCTCCCAGTTGAAGCCCCACTTCATGGCGTTGTCCACGGCGACGATGTCGTCGGCAATTTCCGGCAACTTGCTGGCGGTGTACAGCCACACCCGTTTCATCGTCTCCCAGGCAAAGCGGGAGGCTTCGTCCTTGCCGCTTAAGAGCGCTTTCAACCGCTGTTTCAAGCCCGGCGCCGCCTTGGCCGCCTCCAGCGAGGCCGATTGAAGTTTGCGCTGCGGCCGGTATTCGAGGTTCGGCGCGTCCAACACCAGGTAGACGGTGCCTTGGTCGGTCTTTTCTTTCTTGTAAAACCCTTGTTGGGCTTTTTTCCCGATCCAGCCCTTTTCCACCATGTCTTTGATGAACGCCGGCACTTCAAACATTTGCTTTTCCGCCGGATCGGTCACATTGTCCCGGACGTTTTCCGCCACGTGCACGAACGTGTCGATGCCGACCAAATCGACGGTGCGGAACGTGGCGCTCTTGGGCCGTCCCATGACCGGTCCCGTCAAAGCGTCCACTTCTTCCGGACCCAACCCTTTTTCCAACATGAGGTGCAAGACGACCATCATGCCGTACGTGCCGATGCGGTTGGCAATGAAGTTGGGCGTGTCTTTGGCCAGCACGACCCCTTTGCCCAGCACGTCTTCCGCAAACCGGATCATGAACTGGAGCAGTTCCGGATCGGTCTTTTCATGCGGAATGATTTCCAGCAGTTTCATGAACCGGGGCGGGTTGAAAAAGTGGGTGCCCAAAAAATGCCGTTTGAACTCGTCGGAACGGCCTTCCGTCATTTGATGAATGGAAACGCCCGACGTATTGGTGCTGACAATGGTCCCCGGGCGCCAAACGGATTCCACTTGGGCAAACAGTTGGCGTTTGACCTCGAGGTTTTCCACCACCGCTTCGATGATCCAATCCACATCCGACAACCACGACAAGTGATCCGTCGTGTTGCCCACCGTGATGTACCGACTGGAATCGTTATCATAAAACGCCATATTTTTTTTCGCGTTCTCCAATCCCCGCAAGGCAAACCGGTTCCGCACCGCGGCGTCCTCCAGCGTCAGACCGCGGGCCGCTTCTTCTTCCGTCAGCGACGACGGCACGACGTCCAGCAACACCGTGCGGATGCCAACGTTGGCCAAATGGGCCGCAATGGCTGCCCCCATGACACCGGCGCCGATGACGGCTGCCTTTTGAATCGTCCGCTGCATCCATCTCTCCTCCTTCTCATCATGCCAATCCTGCCGGAAAAGCGGATTGAATGAATCCTCATTCATATTATGGCACATTTTATGTCACTCGTCACCCCTTTTTTTTGAAACGTCGGGAAAAAGAAGGGCAGACGAGCGACCCGATGCCAATCCCGTTGTATTGAAAAAACCCCCGATTTGGGGGTTGTGTTCGCTTTACGTCGCAACTTTTACCTTATTTTCAAGCGGGGTCGTCACCTGAATGGGACCCGTTCCGCGCATTAACAATTTGGGGTAGAACTTCTTCGGCTTGAGAATGGATACTAGGTAATCAATGGCCACCTGCGGATCGACGACTTCGCCACATGTGTAACAGTCCAAGGCCGCAAATCCTTTTTCCGGATACGTATGGATTGAAATGTGGCTTTCGGACAAGAGGACCAATACAGTCGCCCCTTGCGGCTCAAACTGTTTGGATTGCACCGATACGACGGTAGCCCCTGCCAATTTGGCAGCTTCGACCAGTTTTTGCTCCAAAAATTTCGCGTCGTTCAACAGATCGAAGTCGACACCCCACGTATCCACTGCTACGTGTCTTCCGAAGGTTGAGTACGCCACCTTTCGGCCCCCTTCCTAGCAAGTTTTTTTGTTGGAAAAAAATCGCTAGGACCTACGTATTCACTATAGGGGGAAGTTAGTCCAAAGAGTTCCTTACCCTTTCAGTGAATCTGGTTCCTGCAGCTGATGACTCCAACATTTAAAAACTTTAACAAAAAATAAACCACC
>PKQY01000036.1 GCA_017577895.1 Bacillota bacterium | reverse complement strand
GCATGGCAGTGCCGGAATACACCCCGGCCAGCAAGTTGGGCAGCTCTTTCTCGACCGACGTGTTCCAGTACTGCAGTGCGTCACGGGCCGAATTGATGAGTCCGATGGATTCGTCTTCCGGCGTCGACTGCGCTTTGCCGACCACGAACTCACCTTTGCCATCAATGATGAACGTGTCGGTCATCGTCCCGCCGGCGTCAATCGCGAGGATTTGCGCCCTGGCCAAAGGACATCTCTCCTTTCTTTAGATGGTTGCCCATCAGTTAGAGCAAATCCCGTGCCAAAAGGTGTCGAGGGACAGGCGGGCGGGTAATCGGCGCGGCGGAATTGTGTGGTTGTGGGTGGGAAGGGTCCGGTCCAGCGTTCGGTGTCGGTTCGGACTGTCCCGATTTGATACAGGTGTCTCGCGACAACCTCGGACGTTCAGAGAGGGACCGTGTAACCAAATTGTAATTTGGAAATGATCGAATATTGTGTGTTATAATGCAAGTTAAGCAATTTTCCGTCTATGGAGGGGTGGCCGTGGGAAATCCGAACCTCGCCATTCAGTCGAGCAAAGATGTGAGCGTCCAGATCAAAGTGTTGGAATCGGCTTGGTACACCTTTATCTACGAGAACCGCGAACCAGATCGGCTGCGTCGAGATGTGTTCCAATCTTGGAAGCGTTGTCAAACGTTCGGTGTCAATCCGCGCCAAAAACAGACCGCCATCGTGTTGTCCGACGAACAGCTGCATGAATGGCGGCTTCAGTCGAAACTATACCGTACTGCGCTCCCCGTCATCGTAGGCGCGTCGTCGCAAATCGAAGGGACCCGCCATTTGATGACTTTGGCCGATCATCATGGACGCATCGTGTATTTGGCAGGTGAGGCTCCCATTCGCCGCCGGGCGGAACAGATGAATTTCGTCATCGGCGCCGACTGGAGCGAGGCGTCGGCCGGCACCAACGCCATCGGCACTTGTATCGCAGCGAACCAACCGATCCAGATTTTTTCCTTTGAGCATTTTTGTGAAGGCTGTCACGGCTGGGTCTGTTCTGCCGCCCCCATCCGGGATCCGCTGACCGGTCAGCTGTTGGGCGTCATCGATTTGACCGGTCCTGCCGAGGATGCCCAGCCCCATACGTTAGGTTTTGCAGCCATGACAGCCCGGATGATTGAGCAACAACTGCAGCGGACGGCACAACAGATGCATCAATATTTGCAGCAGTGGTTTCTGCCGTATATGGAAAAATGGCCCCATGACCCAATCGTCATTTTGGATGAAACGTTACACATCGTGACCGCCACTGCCCCGGCATTGACGTTGTTTCGAGGGCCGGAAGCCGATGCGGGGCTTCCGAAAACCGACGTGGATTACTTGAAATTCAGGCTGTTGACGATGAAGGAGCGGCAGGCCGAGTGGGTGTTGCCGGAAAGCCGTTGGCTCGTCCACGTGCAAGTGGCCCAACGGGAGCAGGAAAACGTCGGCTTTTTGGTGCATTTTCGCAAAATCGTCCGCCAGGTGGCTAAGATGCTGGACGTAATGCAAGACTGGGAAGGGATTGTGGGCGCGTCTTTGCCGATGATCCGGGTGTTGGAGAAAAGTCGGATCGTCGCTCCGAAAAATATTCCCGTGTTGATTACGGGCGAAAGCGGCACCGGCAAGGAGTTGCTGGCCCGAGCCATTCATCGGGCCAGCCTGCGGCATCAAAAGCCGTTTATTGCCATCAATTGCGGCGCCATCCCGAAGGATTTGATCGCCAGTGAATTGTTCGGCTATGAAGCCGGGGCATTCACCGGGGGCAATCCGAAGGGGAAGATGGGGAAAATTGAAGCGGCGCAAGGGGGCACGCTGTTTCTCGATGAGATTGGCGAAATGCCTTTGGACTTGCAAGTGTTTTTGTTGCGGGTGTTGCAGGAAAAGGAGATCGTCCGTTTAGGTTCCACCAAACCGATTTCGGTCGATGTGCGCATCATTGCGGCGACCAACCAAGATTTGGAAGCGCTGATTCGACAAGGCAAGTTCCGCTCCGACTTGTATTACCGGCTGAACGTCGTGCAGTTAACCTTGCCGCCGTTGCGGGAACGGGGGGACGATCTGGTACGGTTGTGCGACCATTTCTTGGCACAGCTATCCCGGCAACACGGCAAGCCGATTCGGGGATTGACTGCGGACGCCTTAGCGTTGTTGAAGCAATATGCTTGGCCGGGAAACGTGCGAGAGTTGAAAAACGTGTTAGAACACGCGGTCTTGTTTGGCGAGGGAGAAACCATCACGATCGCCGATTTGCCAACGTATTTGTTGGCGAAAACACAGCAAGAAGCGGCCGATGAGGAACCGTGGTCGCCGCTGGAAATGGAGGAAAAAAAGCGGTTGATTCAGTTGTATCATGAAACGGGGGGCAATTGGTCCGAAGTGGCTCGGCGTTTGCGGATGGCCCGCTCCACCCTGTACCGGAAGTTGAAAAAATACGGCATCCAATGAGCAAAACGCCGCCTGTCAAAAACCGGATTTGTGAAAATTTGTCGAAGGGGCAGGATTTTGCCCCTTTTTCATGGAATAACATTCATACACAGCGGATATACCATACTATGACCTTTTGCATGGCGGCTATTTTGCATGGCGGCTAGTCAGGCGCCCCTGGTTCTCATGTTTGGAACAGGGGGAAGATGGGAGGATGGAAGTATGAGGTACTTGGTGCGAGGCGACAATGTCGAAGTCACTCCGGCCTTGCAGGACTACGCCGAGAAAAAATTGAGCCGTCTGGAAAAATATTTCGACGGCGAGTCTTACGACGGGATTGTCCAAGTGACGATGCGCATTGTCCGCAACGAACACGTGGTGGAAGTGACGGTGCCGATGCCGAATCTCTTATTGCGGGCGGAAGTCAAACACGAGGACATGTATGCGGCCGTCGACCTGGCGGTGGATAAGCTGGAACGTCAGGTGCGCAAGTATAAAACGCGGATCAACCGCAAAGCGCGGCAAGTGGCGATGACAGCCAACGGAGCGGTGCGGGAACGCGAAGAAGAGAACGCGGAAGAGGATGCCGCGCCGTATGAGATTGTCCGCAAAAAACGGTTCAATCTCAAGCCGATGGATGTGGAAGAAGCCATCTTGCAAATGGATTTGCTGGGACACAACTTTTTCGTCTTCACGAATACCGACACGGGTCAGGTGAACGTCGTCTACAAGCGGCAGGACGGCAAGTACGGCCTCATCGAACCGGAAGCGTAACCATCACCGTCCCGGGATGTTGCCCCGGGGCGGTTTTTCGTGCCAATTTTTGGCTGGCCCCATGTCGCACCGAACCCGCCGCAATTGGGATCGGCACCGATGACGGCGAAAGGGGCGCGTTCAATGATTGGTCAGGCCGAAGGGATTTTGTTATACTTTTTTCGTACACATCCGCGACGATAGAACGGAACCCCAGTTTTCGCTCGAACGGTCGCTGACGAGGAACGCGCAGCAAGGACACGGTTAAAGGAGTGGAACCTTTGCTATTCAAATGGTTTGACAGTAACGAACGGGAGATCAAACGCTTGCGACGGACGGTGGACCTGGTCAACCGCCTGGAGGCGGACATGCGGGCCCTGTCCGATGAACAACTGCGGGCGAAAACGGACGAATTCAAACGACGGTTGGCCCAAGGGGAAACGCTGGATCAACTGTTGCCGGAAGCGTACGCCGTCGTCCGGGAGGCGGCCCGGCGGGTCTTGGACATGCGGCCCTTTGACGTCCAAATCATGGGCGCCATTGTGTTGCATCAAGGCAAGATTGCCGAGATGAAGACCGGGGAAGGGAAGACGTTGGCGGCGACTATGCCTGCTTATTTGAACGCCTTGACCGGCGAAGGCGTGCACGTGGTGACGGTGAACGAATATTTGGCCCAGCGGGACAGCGAACAAATGGGCCAAGTGTACCAATTTTTAGGCCTGACAGTGGGCTTGAACTTGCGGGACATGAGCCCGCAAGAAAAACAAGCCGCTTATGCCGCCGACATCACGTACGGCACCAACAGCGAGTTCGGCTTCGACTATTTGCGGGACAACATGGTGCTGTACAAAGAGCACATCGTGCAACGCGGGCATGCCTATGCCATCGTCGACGAAGTGGACAGCATTTTGATCGACGAAGCGCGCACGCCCCTCATCATTTCGGGCCAGGCGGCCAAACCGACGGATCTTTATTACGCTGCTGACCGGATCGCCAAACTGCTGAAACGGGACGAAGATTACACGGTGGATGAAAAGGCCCATTCGGTGATGCTGACGGAAGCCGGCGTCGACCGGGTGGAGCAATTTTTCGGCATCGACAATTTGTACAGCGCCGAAAATACGCTGTACAACCACCACATTACCCAGGCCTTAAAAGCGAAAGAATTGATGAAACGGGATCGGGATTATGTGGTGTTGGACGGGGAAGTGATCATCGTCGACCAGTTTACCGGCCGGCTGATGCCGGGCCGCCGGTACAGCGACGGCTTGCACCAGGCCATCGAAGCGAAAGAAGGCCTGGAAGTGAAGCGGGAAAGCATGACGCTGGCGACGATTACGCTGCAAAACTATTTCCGGATGTACCGCAAACTGGCGGGGATGACCGGGACGGCCAAGACGGAAGAAGAAGAGTTCCGGAAAATTTACGGCCTGGACGTGGTGGTCATTCCGACCAACAAGCCCATGATTCGCCAAGATTTGCCCGATGTCGTCTTTAAAACGGAACGGGCCAAATATCGAGCCGTCGTGCGGGAAATTGTCGAGCGGCATAAGAAGGGGCAACCGGTGCTGGTGGGGACGACCTCCATCGAAAATTCCGAGCGGTTGTCCATGATGCTCAAGCGGGAAGGTATTCCCCACCAAGTGCTGAACGCCAAATATCACGCCCAGGAAGCGGAGATCGTGGCCCGGGCCGGCCAGCGGGGGGCGGTGACCATCGCCACCAACATGGCGGGCCGGGGAACCGACATCAAGCTGGGGGAAGGCGTCGCGGAGCTCGGCGGATTGCATATTTTGGGGACGGAGCGGCATGAGAGCCGCCGCATTGACAACCAGCTGCGGGGCCGGGCCGGCCGGCAGGGCGACCCGGGTTCGTCGCAGTTTTTCCTGTCGCTGGAAGACGACCTCATGCGCAAATTCGGTTCCGACACCATCAAGTCCATGATGGATCGGTTCGGCCTCGAAGAAGATGAGCCCATCGAAAGCCGGATGGTGACCCGGGCCATCGAGTCGGCGCAAAAACGGATGGAGGCCAACAACTTCGAGCTGCGGCGCCTCGTCTTGCAGTACGACGACGTGTTGAACCAGCAGCGGGAAGTCATCTACAAACAGCGCCGGGAAGTGCTGGAGCGGGAGTCGCTGAAAGACGTCATTTTGAATATGGCGGAATCGGTCATCGACCGGCTGTTGGAAAAGTATTGTCCCGCCAGTGAAGTGCCGGAAGACTGGGATTTGGCCGGGCTTTTGGCCGAGGCGGAGCGGCTGTTCCTGCCGCCGGGGCGGTTCACGATTGCCGACTTGAAGCGCAAAGAAGCGGATGAGATTCGGGCCATGTTCGTCGAGGCGATCCGCGCTTTGTACGATGAAAAAGAGCAAGAGCTGGGCGAAAGCTTGATGAGGGAATTCGAAAAGGTTGTTCTGTTGCGGAATGTGGATTCCCAGTGGATGGATCACATGGACGCCATGGATCAGCTGCGGCAAGGGATTCACTTGCGCGGGTACGCCCAGACCGATCCGCTGCGGGAGTATCAGTTGGAAGGCTTTGCCATGTTCGAAGAAATGATCCAGCGGATTGAAGAAGGGACCGTGCAGCAAATCATGAAGACGCAAGTGACCCAAAACGTGCAGCGGGAGGCTGTGGCGGTGGCCGAACCGGCTCAAGCGACCCAGCCAACCGAAGCGGCCCAGCCGACCGCGCAGCCGAAAGGCCAGGCGCTCCCGAAAATGTTGCGCCGGGAAGCGCAGGCGACGGCCGTCACCGCCCGGACCGGCACCGACGGCGAGCCGCCGAAGCGCCAACCGATTCGCGTCGGTCCGAAGATCGGCCGCAACGATCCGTGTCCGTGCGGCAGCGGGAAAAAGTACAAACATTGTTGCGGGAAATAAACCGACGGTGAAAGAAGGGATGATGCGATGACGTTTGGAGAAATTCGCCAACAACTGCAACAAATGGCGCGCCGCATTGCTGAAATGAGGGAGTCTCTTTGACGTCCCGGCAAAAGAGGCGCGCATTGCTGAACTGGAACAACAGATGATGGCGCCCGACTTCTGGGATGACCAGGAGAAGGCGCAAAAAGTGATGCAGGAAACGAAAGCGTTGAAGGAACAAGTAGAGACGTTGAGCAACTTTGAAAGCCGCATTGACGATTTGACCGTGTTGCTGGAATTGGCGGAAGAAGAAAACGACGAAAGCCTCGAACCGGAGTTGGCCCAGGGCATTCACGACTTGAAGAAGGCCATGGAACGGTTCGAGCTGCAGTTGTTGCTCGACGAACCTTACGACAAGAACAACGCCATTTTGGAACTGCATCCCGGTGCTGGCGGGACCGAATCGCAAGATTGGGCCAGCATGTTGTTGCGCATGTACACCCGGTGGGCGGAAAAACGCGGGTATCAGGTGGAGACGTTGGATTATTTGCCGGGGGATGAGGCCGGGGTCAAAAGCGTGACGTTGCTCATCAAAGGCCATAACGCCTACGGGTATTTGAAGGCGGAAAAAGGCGTGCACCGGCTGGTGCGCATCTCGCCCTTCGATGCATCGGGGCGGCGCCATACGTCGTTCGTGTCGTGCAACGTCATGCCGGAATTGGACGACGATTTGGAAGTGACCATCCGGCCCGAAGATCTGAAAATCGACGTGTTCCGTTCCAGCGGTGCTGGCGGCCAGCACGTCAACACGACGGACTCGGCGGTGCGCATCACCCACTTGCCCACGGGCATCGTCGTCACGTGCCAGTCGGAGCGGTCCCAAATTCAGAACCGGGAGCGGGCGATGAAAATTTTGAAAGCCCGTCTGTACGAAAAGAAACGGGAAGAACAGGAAAAAGAACTGGCCGCCCTGCGGGGCGAGCAGAAAGAGATCGGCTGGGGAAGCCAAATTCGTTCCTACGTGTTTCACCCGTACAGCCTGGTGAAAGACCATCGGACGCAAGTGGAAACCGGCAACGTGCAAGCGGTGATGGACGGCGAGATCGACATGTTTATCGACGCCTATTTACGGATGCAAGTCGGGCAGAAGTCAGCGTCGGCCAAGCCGTCCACCTAGCCCAGTCGTCCTCACAAATGGTGCGTCCATGGCCATGGATTTCGGTTCAGGCATCCGGCCCTCGGATGCCTGTTGTATTTTTATTCACATCTTCGTATAATGATGCAAGATATTTTCATGAACGGAATACGACGTGCGGAGAGGAGAAGGCAGCATGCAAGTGGCCATTGTCGGTGCCAGCGGGTACGGCGGCGCCGAGTTGTACCGTTTGTTGAAACGGCATCCGGAAGTGAAAGGCATTCATTTGTTTGCCCATTCGCAAGGGGACCAGCCGCTGTCGGCCATTTTTCCCCACGTCGGCGAGGAGACGTGGGTCGGGAAGTTCGATGTCGAGGCCGTGGCCGATTGCGCCGAGTGGGTGTTCATGGCCACGCCGAGCGGCGTCAGCGCCCAACTGACGCCCCGGTTGGCGGCGAAGGGGTTGAAGGTCATCGATTTGTCCGGCGATTTGCGCCTGGCGCGACCGGAAGATTACGAAACGTGGTACGGGAAATCGCCGGCACCGGCCGCTTTGTTGGAGAAGGCAGTCTACGGGTTGACGGAATTGTTCCGGGACGCAGTGCGGACGGCGGATCTCATCGCCAACCCGGGCTGTTATCCGACGGCGACGCTGTTGGGGTTGGCGCCTTTGTTGAAAGAACGGCTCATCGATGTCCGGTCCATCATCGTCGACGCCAAGTCGGGCGTGTCCGGGGCGGGCCGGACGTCCAACGTGACCCATTCGTTCAGCGAAGTGAACGAAAATTTGAGCGTGTACAAGGTCAACCGGCATCAGCACATTCCGGAAATCGAGCGGTTTGCCGGACAGTTGGCCGGCGAAACGGTGCAAGTGTCGTTTCTCACCCACCTCATCCCCATGACACGGGGTATGATGTGCACCATCTACGCCACGCCGCGGCAGGCGGTGACGGCGGCTGACGTGCACGCGTTGTATCGGTCGTTTTATGCCGACGAGCCCTTCGTGCGCATTCGTCCGGCGGGACAGTATCCGGCCACGAAAGAAGTGACCGGGTCCAATTATTGCGACATCGGCGTGACGGCCGACGAGCGGACCGGGCGCATTACGGTCGTTTCGGTCATCGACAATTTGGTCAAAGGCGCGGCGGGCCAAGCGGTGCAAAACTTCAACGTCCGCCACGGCTGGCCCGAGACGTTGGCGCTGGAAGGGACCCCGTTGTATCCGTAAGTCGTATCCGTAAAAAAAGCGCACAGGTGGCCGGCGGAGTCAGCCGTACGGGAGCGGTCAATTCCTGTTGTCCAGTGATTGCCTTAAGGATATGTTGTCGGGACTTGATGTTGTCGGGACTTGGGTGTCGAAACGGATCCTCGGAGGAGGCGATGGAGATGAAAGAGGCGGTGCGCATCGGCGGCAGCGATGCACGGGTGCAGGTGCCGGGCCAGGTCACCGCGCCACGGGGATTTTCGGCCGGGGGAGTGGCGTGCGGCATCAAGCCGGCCGAACTCGATTTGGGCATTTTGTACTGCGAAGTGCCGGCGGTCAGTGCGGCGGTTTACACGACAAACGCCTTTCGGGCAGCTCCGTTGAAAGTGACGGAAGAAAGCCTGGTGCAAGGGGGACGGCTGCAGGCCGTCGTCGTCAACAGCGGCAATGCCAACGCCTGTACCGGTGAACGGGGATTGGCCGACGCCCGGAACATGCGCCGGGCGGTGGCCCGACGGTTCGGCATTGCCGAACATCACGTGGCGGTGGCGTCGACCGGGGTCATCGGCGAGTTTTTGCCGATGGAAAACGTGGAGCGGGGCATTGCGGCGGTGGAACTGTCGAAGGACGCCGGCAGTGTTGCCTTTGCCAACGCCATTTGCACCACCGACACGCGGCGGAAGACGGCGCAAACACAGTTGATGGTGGACGGGTGTGCGGTGACCATTGCCGGTGCGGCGAAAGGCGCCGGCATGGTTCATCCGAATATGGCCACCATGTTGGCGTTTTTGACCACCGACGCGGCGGTGGAACCTTCGGCGTTAGAGGAGGCGCTGCGGACGGCGGTGGACGACAGCTTCAACATGATCAGCGTCGATGGGGATACGAGCACCAACGACATGGTGTTGGTCATGGCCAGCGGGCTGGCCGGCAACCGCCCCCTTTCGCCGGACCATCCCGATTGGCCGGCCTTCGTACAGGCCTTGTCTGCGGTGTGTGTGGAGTTGGCGAAACAAGTGGCCCGCGACGGGGAAGGCGCCACCCGCCTGATCGAGGTGACGGTGGAAGGAGCGGTGGATCGCGCCATGGCCCGCCGGGTGGCCCGCACCATTGTCCAGTCCAACTTGGTCAAGACCGCCGTTTACGGCGGTGACGCCAACTGGGGCCGCATCGTGATGGCGGTGGGCAACAGCGGCTGTGCCATTGTGCCGGAACGGGTGAGCGTCTGGCTGGGTCCGGTGCAAGTGGTCGAAGCGGGCATGCCGACGGCTTACGACGAAGCGGCGGCGACGGCGGCCCTGGCGCCGGAGCTGGTGACCATCCGCGTCCATCTCGGGTTGGGGGAAGCGGCCGCCACCGCCTGGGGCAGCGATTTGACGGAAGGATACATTCACATCAACGCCAGTTATCGCAGTTAGCGTGAGCCTTCGAGTGACGTGGTCGGCCAAAGTGACGTGGTAGGCCAAAGTTTTGCGGGAGGGCGGATGCGGGAAGGAGGAGTGCGGTTGCAACCGTATTTGGTCATCAAATGTGGCGGCAGTACGTTGGAGCAGTTGCCGACGGCCTTTTACGAGGAATTGGCCCGGTTGCCGGAAGCCGGGTGGCGGCCGGTCGTCGTCCACGGCGGCGGGCCGGTGATCAACGGGTTGCTGGCGCGGCTGAATGTGGAAAGCCGCTTTGTGGACGGGCTGCGGGTCACCGATTCGGCCACGCTGGAAGTGGTGGAAATGGCCTTGGCCGGTTTGACGAATAAGCAATTGGTCGGGCGGCTTTTGACGGCCGGCGGGAAGGCGATCGGTTTGAGCGGCGTGGACGGCCGGTTGTTGACGGCAGAGATGGCCGATGAGCGGCTCGGCTATGTCGGGCATGTCATCGCGGTGAACACGGAGTTGATTGCCCACTTGACCGCGCAAGGGTACATTCCGGTCATCGCTTCCTTGGGGATCGATACGTCCGGTCAACATTTGAACATCAACGCCGACACGGCGGCCGGCGCGGTAGCGGCAGCGTTGGGCGCGGAAAAATTGCTGCTGTTGACCGATGTAGAGGCCGTCTATGTGGAAGAAAAGGGGCAAAAACGGTTTTTGCGCCAATTGACGCCGGAAGAGGTGGAAGCGTATATCGCCGACGGGCACATTCGCGGCGGCATGATCCCGAAAGTGCGGGCCGCCTTGGACGTCTTGGCGCAAGGGGTCCAGGAAGTGGCCATTTTGCCGGGCGCCCAGGAAGGGGTTCTGAGCCGGTTTTTACAAGGCGAAGCCGTGGGCACCGTCTTTCGGACGGCCCGGGAGGTGAGCCGATGAGCGCGCTGTTTCCGACGTATGCCCGTTTTCCCCTCGCCTTTGAGCGCGGGGAGGGGGTTTGGCTGTGGGATGCGGCCGGGCGGCGTTACTTGGATTTTACGTCCGGCATCGCCGTCTGCAACTTGGGGCACGTCCATCCGCGGGTGAAGGCGCGGGTGGAAGCCCAGTTGGCCAAGCTGTGGCACACGTCCAATTTGTATGAACAGCCGCTGCAGGAAGAAGTGGCCCGGAAATTGACCCGCCTCAGCGGGATGGATGCAGCGTTTTTTTGCAACAGCGGAGCGGAAGCCAACGAAGGGGCCATCAAGTTGGCGCGCCGGTACGCGCAAAAGGTGCAGGGCAGAAATGCCGGGGAAGTGATCACGTTTGTTCAATCGTTTCACGGCCGGACGTTGGCGACGTTGACGGCCACGGGACAAAACAAAGTGAAGGAAGGGTTTGAGCCGCTGCCGGCGGGCTTCAAGCACGTGCCGTACAACGACTTGGCGGCGTTGGAAGACGCCATCAGCGACGCCACGTGCGCGGTCTTGCTGGAAGTGGTGCAGGCGGAAGGCGGGGTGCACCCGGCCGATGCCGACTGGCTGCGGGCGGTGCGGCGGCTGTGTGACGAAAAGGGCATCCTGCTCATTATCGACGAAGTGCAAACCGGCATGGGCCGTCTCGGGGCCTGGTTCGGCTTTCAACGGTACGGCGTGGAGCCGGACATCGTGACGTTGGCGAAAGGGCTCGGCAACGGCATGCCGGTGGGTGCGGTATTGGGCAAAGCCCACACGATTCCGGCCTTTACACCGGGCAGTCACGGCAGCACGTTTGGCGGCACGCCCTTGGCCATGTCGGCCGCGTTGGGCACCATTGAAACGATGGAAGAAGAACGCATCCCGGAGCGGGCCTTGAAGATGGGCGAACGTCTCATGTCTGCTTTGCAGGCGGCGTTGGCCGATTGCCTCCGGGTCAAAGACATCCGCGGCAAGGGCTTGTTGCTCGGGATCGAGCTTGCGGAACCGGCAGAACCGTTCATTCGGGCCGCCCAGGCGAAAGGCTTGTTGACGTTGCAGGCCGGTCCCCACGTCATTCGCCTGTTGCCGCCGCTCGTCGTCGAAGAGAGCCACATCGACGAAGCTGTCGGCATTTTGCAGGACGTGTTGACGACATTTCCCGGGCAATAACGGCAAAAACGATGAACAGTAAAAAACGTGTCGGATATTGCATAACCATGACCAGTGGTGTGATGAAATTTTTGTCAAGAGGAGAGGGTCGTCATGAGCCACTTCGTGCTCTCCAGCGCCTATCGTCGTTTTCGGGGAAGAGATTTGTTGACGTTGGCCGATTATACCGCTGAAGAGATTCAACTGTTGTTGGACTTGGCCATCCAGTTGAAAAAACGGCAAAAAGAAGGCAAGCCGACGCCGTTGTTGAGCGGTAAAACGTTGGGCATGATTTTTGAAAAGTCGTCGACCCGTACCCGGGTGTCGTTCGAAGTCGGCATGTACCAACTGGGTGGGCAGGCGTTGTTTTTGAGCAGCCACGATTTACAGCTGGGGCGGGGCGAAACCATCGCCGACACGGCGCGGGTGCTTTCACGCTACGTGGACGGCATCATGATCCGCACGTTTGCCCACGAAAAGGCGGTGGAATTGGCCCGTTATGCCACCGTTCCCGTCATCAACGGCTTGACCGACGATTTCCATCCGTGTCAAGTATTGGCCGATTTGCTGACGATTTTGGAGAAAAAAGGCACGTTGCGCGGGGTGAAACTGGCCTACGTCGGCGACGGGAACAACATGGCCCACTCCTTGATGCAGGCCGGGGCCATCATGGGCATGCAGGTGGCGGTGGCGACGCCGCCCGGCTATGAACCGAAGGCGGAGGTGCTGGAATATTCGCGGAAGCAGGCGGAAGCTTCCGGCGGGCAAGTGTTCGTGACGAACACGCCGGAAGCGGCAGTGGCCGACGCCGATGTGGTGTACACCGACGTGTGGACGAGCATGGGACAGGAACAGGAAGCCCAGCAACGGCTGCGGGATTTCCGGGGTTATCAAGTGGATGCAAAACTGATGAAACAGGCGAAAGCCGATGCCTTGTTCATGCACTGTTTGCCGGCCCACCGCGGGGAAGAAGTGGCGGATGATGTGGCCGACGGGCCGCAGTCGGTCATTTTCGACCAGGCGGAAAACCGGTTGCACGCGCAAAAAGCGGTCCTCGTGGCGCTCATGAGCTAACGGTGCGCAAGCAGTCCGCGGTCTGCAAGAAGTGATACAGGAAGACGATGGACCCGTGACGCCGGGCTGGAACTGGTGTAAGATACAAAGTGACGTGTATGCAAGTGGCGTGATGCGGTAACATTTGAGTATGCTGGGGGAGATGGAGATGGCAAAAGAAAAAATCGTCTTGGCTTATTCGGGCGGATTGGACACGTCGGTGGCCATCAAATGGTTGCAGGAAAAATACGGCTATGACGTCATCGCCTTGTCGGTGGATGTCGGCGAGGAAAAAGATTGGGACTTCATCAAAGAAAAAGCCCTGAAAGTCGGAGCCGTCAAAGCGTATGTGGTGGATGCCAAAGAACTGTTTGCCAAGCAATTTTTGCTGCCGGCGTTGAAGGCCAATGCGCTGTACGAAGGGAAATACCCGCTGGTGTCGGCACTGTCCCGGCCCCTCATCGCCCAGTTGTTGGTGCAAGTGGCAGAACAAGAAGGGGCGGTGGCGGTGGCCCACGGCTGCACCGGCAAGGGCAACGACCAAGTGCGGTTTGACGTGTCGGTGGCGGCCCTCAATCCCCGTCTCAAAGTCATTGCGCCGGTGCGGGAATGGAAAATGAGCCGCGAAGAAGAACTGGACTATGCGGCCAAACACGGCATCCCGGTGCCGGTGGGCAAAGAAAATCCGTTCAGCATCGACCAGAACATGTGGGGGCGCAGTTGCGAGGCGGGCGTCCTGGAAGATCCGTGGGTGGAGCCGCCGGAAGAAGCGTACGCCATGACGGCTTCCATTCAAGATGCGCCCGATGAGCCGGAAGAAGTGGAGATCACGTTTGAAAAAGGGACACCGGTGGCTCTGAACGGGAGGGCCATGCCGTTGCATGAGCTCATCATGACGTTGAACAAGATCGCTGGAAAACACGGCGTCGGCCGCATTGACCACATCGAAAACCGCCTGGTGGGCATCAAGTCGCGGGAAGTGTACGAGACGCCGGCAGCGACGGTGCTCATTACCGCCCACCGGGAATTGGAGTTTTTGACCCAGCCCCGGGAAGTGACCCACTTCAAGCCGCTGCTGGAACAAAAAATGGCCAACCTCATTTACGAAGGCCTTTGGTTTTCGCCGTTGATGAAGGCGGTGCAAGCGTTCATCGAAGAGACGCAGCAGACGGTCAACGGCACCATTCGGGTCAAGCTGTTCAAAGGGCACGCCATTGTCGTCGGCCGCCGCTCGGAACAGTCGCTGTACAACGAAGCGTTGGCCACGTATACGGCCAACGACGCCTTCGATCACGATGCGGCGGTGGGCTTCATCTCCCTGTGGGGCTTGCCGACGAAAGTGTTTTCGCAAGTGAACGGACGGACCGTGGAGTTGCCGCCGTTGAAAATGGACGAGGCAAAAGGCGCGTTGGTCTGAATCAAATGCGGGAGCAAATGCGGGATCAAGGGGGTCCTCATCCGGCGCCGTGGTCGCCGAGGGGACGCCCTTTTTGTTTCTTAATATCTGATAACTGTAAACGCATCCAAATTAGGATTGTATTAAGAAGGAAGCGGTGCTAAAATGGAAATAAAATACATCTATGCAAAAAAATGAAATATTTGAGCGGATATGGTTGCGGATGATGGTGATGCCGATGGACGTGTATGTGGCCCGTCAGCCCATCTTGGATCGGAAAGGCGAGGCGGCGGCGTTTGAACTGTTGTATCGCAGCAGCAGCAGCGCCAATTGGGCGACCCCGTTGGACAATCCCGATGATGCCACGGTGGACGTCTTGGTGAACGCGTTGCTGCACGTTGGATTGGAGCGCATTTCCGACGGCAAGCCGTGTTTTGTCAACTTCACCCAAAGCTTGTTGTTGCGCCGGCTGCCGCACCAACTGCCGCCCGACAACATCGTGGTGGAACTGTTGGAAGACATCGAGCCGGATCCGCCGGTCATTGACGCCTGTTTTGAGTTGAAACGGAATGGGTACAAAATCGCCTTAGATGACGTCACGTTCCAGAACATTGATCATCCGTTGCTGGAGTTGGCCGATTACGTCAAAATCGACTTTCGGCAGACGACGCCGGCAGAACGGAAGGTGATGGTCGAAAAGACGAAAACGTTCAAACGGGCCAAACTGGTGGCGGAAAAAGTGGAAACGTGGTCCGAGTTTGAAGAAGCCAAAGAATTATGTTTCGAATATTTTCAAGGTTATTTCTTTTGCAAACCCGTGATCTTTAAAAGTCGTGACATTCCGCACAATCCGCTGACGTCCTTGGCCGATTTGTATATGGAGCTGCATCGGGACGAGCCGGATTTGGATAAACTGACCCGCTCCATTGAAAACGACGTCTCCCTTTCTTATAAGATTCTCAAAATGACCCGCACGCCGCCTTTCATGACCCGGCACAAGGTCCGCACCATCAAACAGGCGCTCATGTTGTTGGGCATCGAAGAGGTGAAAAAGATCGTCTTTTTGTTGTCGCTGAAACAGCATGCGAACCACCCTTCGCCGGAACCGCTGCGCATCAGCCTCATACGGGCCAAAATTTGCGAGCAACTGGCGCGGCTGAAGCCGGAGGTGTACCGGCCGGCGGAATGTTTTTTGATCGGTCTGTTGTCTTTGACCGATGTGCTGCTGGGCATGACCATGGAAGAGGTGTTGCGGGATTTGCCGTTGGCCGACTTCATCGTCGACACGTTGCTTGGAAAATCCAATTGGCCGGAGTACGAACTTTATCAATGCGCTTTGGCCTTGGAAAGCGGCGATTGGGCGGCGGCGTATGAGCGGGGAGCGGTTTTTGAGGCTTCCCAGGACGTGTTGTACCGCATCTATACGGATGCCGTCGCCTGGGGGGACCGAGTGTTTCCGTACGTGACGTGCTGAATGGGAAGATTTGCAGTACAATAGACGTTGTGCAAATTGGATTGTCGCCAAATGCAAAGGGGTGTCGAACCGATGAAGTTGTGGGGCGGCCGATTTACGAAGCCGACCGATGAATTGGTGGAACAGTATACCGCTTCCATTTCGTTCGATCAGCAACTGGCGGAAGAGGACATTCAAGGGTCGCTGGCCCATGTGCAAATGTTGGGCCGATGCGGCATTTTGCCGGAAGAAGACGTGCGCACCATCGTCCGCGGGCTGTTGACCATCCGGGAGAAAATTCGCCGGGGAGAAGTGACGTTCACCGTCGCCCATGAAGACATCCACATGAATATTGAAGCCCTTCTTTTGGAAGAAGTCGGTCCCGTGGGCGGCAAGCTGCACACCGGCCGGAGCCGCAACGATCAGGTGGCGCTGGACATGCACTTGTGGCTGCGGGACAAGGTGGTACTGCTAGTGGAGCGGCTGCTGCGCCTGCAGGAGGCCTTGCACGGGAAAGCGGCGCAACACTTGGACACCATCGTGCCCGGGTACACGCACTTGCAGCGGGCGCAGCCCATTTTGCTGGCCCATCATCTGATGGCCTACTTTTGGATGTTCCAGCGGGACGTGGAACGGCTCATGGACGCCTACAAACGCATCAACCGTTCGCCGCTGGGAGCCGGCGCCCTGGCCGGGACGACGTTCCCCATCGACCGCCAATGGGTGGCAGAGCAGCTGGCCTTTGACGGCATTTACGAAAACAGCTTGGATGCCGTCAGCGATCGGGATTTCATCGTCGAATTTTTGGCGGCGGCCAGCCTCATCATGATGCATCTGTCGCGGCTTAGCGAAGAGCTGGTGCTCTGGTCCAGCAGCGAGTATCAGTTTATCGAACTGGACGACGCGTTTTGTACCGGTTCCAGCATCATGCCGCAGAAGAAAAATCCCGACGTGCCGGAGCTGGTGCGGGGCAAGACCGGCCGCGTCTACGGACACCTCATGGGCTTGTTGACGGTGCTCAAAGGGTTGCCGCTGGCCTACAACAAGGACATGCAGGAAGACAAGGAAGGCATGTTCGATACGGTGGCCACGTTGGACGGCGCCTTGGTGTTGTTTGCGCCCTTGGTGGAGACGATGAAAGTGAACGCCGACCGCATGTTGAAGGCGGTGCGGGAAGATTTCTCCAACGCCACCGACTTGGCTGACTACTTGGTCCGCAAGGGGCTGCCGTTCCGCCAAGCCCATGAAGTAGTCGGGAAAGCGGTGTTGTACTGCGTGCAACGAGGGAAGTTTTTGGCCGACTTGACGCTGGACGAGTACCGTCAATGGTCGCCGCTGTTTGAGGCGGACATTTACGATGTGTTGCAACCGGAACGTGTGGTGAACGCCCGCAATGTGGCCGGCGGGACGGCCCGTCCGCAAGTGGAAGCGGCCCTTCGCCAGGCGGAGGCGCGGCTTGAGGAGACGCGGGCGTGGCTGCAGGAGAAAACGGCGGCGCTGGAGCAGGCCCGCCGCATCGGCGAGGAGTGACCAAAAAACCCGCAAGGCGCTTGGCGCCTGCGGGTTTTTTCCGTGGGACCGCTCCCGTTAACGGAGCTTCTGGACAAAGCGGGCCATCCGCTCCAGCGCTTCGTTGATCTGGTCCACCGAGGTGGCGTAGGAGCAGCGGATGTACCCGTGGCCGCTGTTGCCGAACACGTGTCCAGGGACGACGGCCACTTTGCATTCGAACAAGAGGCGTTCGGCGAATTCATCCGACGACAACCCCGTCTCTTTGACCGACGGAAAGGCGTAAAAGGCGCCTTCCGGCTTGTGACAGGCCAAGCCGATTTCGTTCAGCCCTTTGACGAACAAGTTGCGCCGCTGTTTGTAGGAGAGGACCATTTCCCGCATTTCATCCAGCCCGTTGCGCAACGCCTCCACGGCCGCCATCTGGGACATGATGGGGGCGCAGAGCATGGTGTATTGATGAATTTTACGCATCAGTCCGATGATTTCCGGATGGCTGCAGGCGTAACCGATGCGCCAGCCGGTCATGGCAAACGCTTTGGACATGCCGTTGATGAGGATGGTCCGCTCCTGCATGCCCGGGAGGGAGGCGATGCTCACGTGTTTTCCCTCGTACGTCAGTTCACTGTAAATTTCGTCGGAGATGACCAACAGATCGTGGCGGCGAATGACGTCCGCCAGCGGCACCAGTTCGTCCTGACGCAACGTGGCGCCGGTCGGGTTGTTGGGGAAACAGAAGATGACGGCTTTCGTCCGCGGGCTGATGTGCCGCTCCAGTTGTTCGGCGGTCGGTTTGAAGCCGGTGCGGGGGTCGGTGTCCACGGCCACCGGTACGCCGCCCGCCAACGTGACGCACGGCGCGTAGGAAATGTAGGCCGGTTGGATGACGAGCACTTCATCCCCCGGGTTGAGGATGGCCCGCAGGGCCAAGTCGATGGCTTCGCTGGCGCCTACGGTGATCAGCACTTCGTCTTCCGGTTCGTATTTCAGCCCGTATTGCGTCCACAAATATTCGGCCACCGCTTCCCGCAGTTCCAACAGCCCGCTGTTGGAGGTATACGTGGTGTACCCTTGTTCCAGCGCTTCGACGCAGGCGTCGCGGACGTTCCATGGCGTGACGAAATCCGGTTCGCCGACGCCGAGGGAAATGACCCCTTCCATGGTCGAAGCAAGGTCGAAAAAGCGGCGGATGCCCGACGGCGGCAACTCCGAGACGACCCGGGACAACCGGTGTTGGATGGGTGCGGCCAGTCGTTTGCTCATGGCACGATCACCATACGCCGGTCATCTGTCCCGTCGTCGAAGATGACGCCATCGTGTTTGTACTTTTTCAAAATGAAATGGGTCGTCGTGGAGATGACCGAATCCAGCGGCGACAATTTTTTGGCCACAAATTCGGCGATGTCGTGCATCGTTTTGCCGTTGACGACCACCGACAGATCGTAGGCGCCGGACATGAGATAGACGGCTTCCACTTCCGGGTAGCGGTAAATGCGGCTGGCGATCTCGTCAAACCCAACGCCTTTTTTCGGCGTCACTTTCACGTCGATCATGGCCGTCACCGGTGCCGCGTCGGTCTTGTTCCAGGCGATGGTGGCCGTATACTTGAGGATGATTTTCTTTTCTTCCAATTCCCGAATCATCTCGGCCACGGTTTCTTCCGAGCAGTTCAACAAGCCGGCCAGCGTCGACAGGTCGTACCGGCTGTTTTCCTCCAACAAATGAAGCAACTGCCGCTGCAGTTCCTTTTTGTCTTGTTTGTCCGAACTTTCCCTCTCCATTAATGCTTAGGCTCCCTTTCCTCTAGACTTTCTTCTCCATTGTATCAAATCCGGGAACAAGAATCAGCCCACCCCGCCCGTCCGGCGTCGTCATCCCTCAAGGAGTTGTCAGAAATTGCATCCTCCTTTCCTTTTCGGGCATGGTATGATGACGAAGGGCGGTGTTTTTTGTCCCCGAATTGTGGCAATCGCATGGTAATTGCCTGCTTTTTTGTCATGTTAAGGAATTGTAATAGAGGATTTTAGGGAGAGATGTCGAAATAGCAACAATGTCCGGGTGCTTTGTCCGGGCGCTGGAGCCGAGGTGAACACCATGATCGATCTGTTTGACGTATGGAAAACGTACCCGAATGGCGTCCACGCGTTACAAGGCATCAATTTGTCGATCAAACCCGGTGAGTTTGTGTATGTGGTCGGTCCCAGCGGGGCCGGAAAATCGACCTTGATCAAAATGATGTACCGCGAGGTAAAGCCGACCAAGGGGCAAATCTTTTTTGAGGGGTTCAACTTG
>PKQY01000035.1 GCA_017577895.1 Bacillota bacterium | reverse complement strand
ACGCGGCGTCCATGGGCGGTTCACAGATTTTTCTGGAACCGGGCGAACAGATGTCGGTGAGGGATTTGCTGAAGGGCATCGCCGTCGCTTCCGGCAATGACGCATCGGTGGCAATGGCAGAACATGTGGCCGGCACCGAAGAGGCGTTTGTGGAAATGATGAACCGCAAAGCGGAAGAACTGGGCATGAAAAATACCCGGTTCACCAACGCCAGCGGATTGCCGGAGGATGGCCATTACACGACCGCCTATGATATTGCCATCATGTCCCGGGAATTGCTCAAACATGAAATCATCACCCAGTTTACGAGCATTTATCAAGATTATTTGCGCAAAGACAGCAAAAACCCCTTTTGGTTGGTGAACACGAACAAACTGGTGCGGTTTTATGAAGGGGTCGACGGGTTGAAAACGGGTTATACGAGCGAAGCAGGCTTTTGCCTGTCGGCCACGGCCAAACGGAACAACATGCGGGTCATCGCCGTCGTCATGGGCGAGCCGGACACCAAAACCCGGAACCGCGAAGTGAGCCGCATGTTGGATTACGCCTTTGCCAACTATACCGTCCATCCGTTGTATGAAACGGGTGATTTCATCACCCATGTGCGCATCAACAAGGGCGAACAGCGACAACTGCCGTTGCACGCGTCACAGCCCATCAGCATCTTGATGAAAAAAGGGGAAAAACCTCAAGATTACGACACCCAGATTGTCCTGAACGAGCCGCTGCAAGCGCCGCTGGCGCGGGGCGAAACCATCGGGTACGTCCGGATCATGAAAGACGGTCAGACGGTTTTCACCTACCCGTTGAACATGCCCCACGATGTGAAAAAAGCCAACATCTGGCAATTGTTCAAACGGACTGGAAAAACTTTGTTCTTCCCTTTCGGATAAATGGCACGCGTAAATGGCACGCACATCCCGCCCTTTATGGGCGGGTTTTACACATATTTTGTAATATTTTTACTACTTTTGTCGGCAGGAAGGATTCGTTCAGCGGACTGTAGAAGATACGAATCAGTGAACATCGAGAAAGGGGCGAAACGATGGCCATCTCATGGGAATTGGAGAGACACCGGGATTTGTTGCTCGTCCGGCTCATCGGCGAACTGGACATCCACACCGCCGACGCGGTCCGCAACATGTTGCAGGAGGAGTTGGAAAAGGGGACGACGGCCCATCTGCTGTTGAATTTGAAAAACATGACCTTTATGGACAGTTCTGGCTTGGGCGTCATTTTGGGGCGTTATCGACATTTGCAGCAGACCGGAGGGCAGCTGTTCATTTGCCATGCATCACCGGCCATCCGAAGACTGTTGGAGCTTTCCGGCGTTCACAAGTTGGCGCGCATGTTTGAAACCGAAGAAGAAGCGTTGCAGTCCATTGGGGTGATGTCCCGTGAAAAATAATTTCATGAGCATCTCCTTTGCGGCCTTGCCGGAGAACGTGTCCTTTGCCCGGGTGGTTGTCGCCGCGTTCGTCTCCCAAGTCGATCCGACCATGCAAGTGTTGACCGACCTGCAGACCGTCGTTTCGGAAGCCGTCACCAATGCCATCGTTCACGGCTATGAAAACCGGCCGGACGGCATCATCACCATCACGGCCAAACTGATCGGTGAGACGGTGGAACTGACCGTGGAAGATCAAGGCGTCGGCATTGAGGATGTGCAAAAGGCCCGGGAACCGCTGTTTACGACCAAGCCGGACAAAGAACATTCGGGGATGGGCTTTACCATCATGGAGAACTTCGTCAACGAGCTTCATGTGGAGACAAGTGTCGGAAAAGGGACAAAGATTCGTTTCGTCAAAACGCTTAAAGCTAATGAAGCCATGTACAACTAAGGTGATGGTCGATGAATGCAGATGAGAAAAACATAGGCAACCAATTGTGGGAGCATTCCGATGCCCCGTACTTGTCTGACGAAGAAGTGCGGGAGCTCATTGCCCGCAGTCAGGCCGGCGATGCCGAGGCCCGGGAACGGTTGGTGAATAACAACATCCGGTTGGTCTGGTCGGTGGTGCAACGGTTTTTGAATCGGGGCTACGAGGCCGACGACTTATTTCAGATCGGCTGCATCGGTTTGTTGAAAGCGGTGGACAAATTTGACTTGCAATACGACGTCAAATTTTCCACATACGCCGTTCCCATGATCATCGGGGAGATCAAGCGGTTCTTGCGGGACGACGGCAGCGTCAAAGTGAGCCGTTCCATGAAGGAACTGGCCAATCGCATCCGCACTGTGCGGGACGAATTGTCCAAAGAATACGGCCGGCAACCGACCGTCTCGGACATTGCAAAGGCGTTGTCCATTACGCCGGAAGAAGTCGTGTTGGCGCAAGAAGCGAACCGGGCGCCCGCATCCATTCACGAGACCGTGTTTGAAAACGACAGCGATCCGATTTTGCTCATGGATCAGATCTCCGACGACACCCACGAGAAATGGTTTGACCGCATTGTCTTGCGGGAAGCCCTCGAACGGTTGTCCGACCGGGAACGGCTCATCGTGTATTTGCGGTATTTCCGGGATCAAACCCAGTCGGAAGTGGCAGAACGGCTCGGCATTTCCCAAGTGCAGGTGTCCCGGCTGGAAAAAAAGATTTTGCAGACGATCCGGGAACAGATCAGTTACTAGTACAACGGTTTTCTTCAACGGTTTTCTTATTGTTTGGCCGCTTTTTGGTATGATATAATATCCCCACACTATCAACGATGCGCGGAAGCAACTGGTTGGCCAGTTGCTTTTCACGTTTCGAGAAACGGAGGAAAAGACGGTTGCATTTACACGGGACCAGTCGGATCAACGAGCGGGGACACTTGGAAATCGGCGGCGTCGATACGGTGGAACTGGTGCGTCGTTTCGGCACGCCGCTGTATGTCATGGACGAAGCCTATATCCGCCAACAGTGCCGGCTTTATGTCAAAAGTTTTCAGGCCAGCGGCTTGCCTTTTCAAGTCGCTTACGCCAGTAAGGCCTTTTCCACCATGGCCATGTGTCGGTTGGTGCATGAAGAAGGTCTGGCGTTGGACGTCGTTTCCGCCGGAGAATTGTACACGGCGTTAAAAGCCGGTTTTCCTGCGGAAAAAATTCATTTTCACGGCAACAACAAGACGCCGGCGGAAATCGAGCTGGCTTTGGAGGCCGGCATCGGTTCGTTTGTCATTGACAACTTTACAGAAATCGACCTGTTGAATGCCTTAGCGCAAGAAAAAGGCTTGCAGGTGAACGTGCTCATTCGCGTCACACCGGGCGTGGAGGCCCACACCCACGAATACATCCAAACCGGTCAGGTCGATTCCAAATTCGGTTTTGACCTGGCCAGCGGCCAAGCCATGGAGGCGGTGCGCCGCATTCTCGACAAACCGGCCCTCCAATTGAAGGGCTTTCACTGCCATATCGGCTCACAAATTTTTGACGTTCGTGGATTTGAGGCCGCCGTCGAGCGCATGGGCCAATTCATGCACGACGTGCGGCGCCAGTTGGGTTACACGGCCCGTGTCCTCAACATGGGCGGGGGATTTGGCATCCGGTATACGGAGGAAGACATGCCGCTGCCGATTCCGGTGTACGTGGAAGCCTTGACCAAGGCGGTGAAATCCACGTTTGACGCGTTGGCCTATCCGTATCCGGAAATTCATGTGGAGCCGGGCCGCAGCATCGTCGGCGAGGCCGGAACGACCTTGTACACGGTCGGCACGATGAAAACCGTACCCGGCGTGCGCACATACGTCGCCGTCGACGGCGGGATGACCGACAATCCCCGACCGGCCCTGTATCAAGCCCGATATGAAGCCATGCTGGCCAACAAGGCTGCCGCCGAAAGGACGGATGTCGTGTCGGTGGCCGGGAAATGCTGCGAAAGCGGCGACATGCTCATCTGGGACGTCCGGCTGCCAAAAGTGGAGGTCGGGGACATTTTGGCCGTCTTTTGCACCGGCGCTTACAACTATTCCATGGCCAGCAATTACAACCGCATCGGCCGCCCGGCCGTCGTCTTCGTCAAGGACGGCCAGGCCGATTTGGTGGTGGAGCGGGAAAGCTTGGATGATTTGATCCGCCTGGATCGCATTCCTGCCCGCCTGATGGCCGGCGTCACCTCGGCGGGATGCAGCCAGTGACCACCGGGGGCATCCATGTCAAGGTCGCAGCTTTTGAAGGCCCGTTGGACTTGTTGCTCCATTTAATCGAAGAGGCACAAGTGGACATTACCGATATCCCGTTAGCAGAGATCGCCAACCAATATTTCGAAGCCTTGGCGATGATGCAAGAACTGGAAATTGATGTGGCCAGCGAGTATCTCGTCGTGGCGGCCCAACTGCTGGCCATCAAAAGCCGCAAGCTGTTGCCCGAACCATCGGCGGCCTCGGAAGAAGAAGTTCAAGCGGAAGAAGAACAGTTGCAGCAGCTGCTCTTGGAGCGCCTGTTGCAGTACCGTCAGTTTAAAAAAGCCGCCGAGGCATTGAGGCAACGGGAAAATCAACAAAGTTTGTTGCACATGCGCGAGCCGCACCCCCAATGGCCTACCGCCGACGAGCCGGCCATCGCCCAGCCGTTGGCGCTGAAACATACCCCGGAGGAACTGCAGGCGGTCTTCCTGCAAGTCATGCAACGGGAAGTGCCGCAACCGCCGGCGCCGCCCGCGTTTTTCCGGCCCCGTCGCATTACGGTGCAGGAAAAATTGCAACAGATTGTGCGCCGGCTACGGAAGAGGGAAGTTGCCACATTTTGGGAGTTCGTGCCCGACCGGCAGCGGCATGATATCGTCGTCACGTTCCTGGCATTATTGGAATTGTTGAAACAACATCGCATCGAAATGAGACAGCAGGCCCTGTTTGCGGAGATTACCGTCATTTGGCGCGTTTCGTCGGAGGCCCGCCGCCAGGGCGCATCGTGACGATGCCGGACATGCGAGCACAGGAGTGGCAAGATGCAACAGCAAGAGCTTTTAAAAATCGTCGAAGGTATCATTTTTGCGTCGGGTTACGAAGGCGTGACGGTCAAACAGCTTTGTGAACTGCTTCAGCTGGATGAGGCGTCCGTTTTGGCGCTTTGCCACACGTTAGAGGAGCGCTATCGACAAGAAGCGTCGGGTTTGCAGCTCGTTCATGTCGCCGATGCATTTTATATGACGACCAAGCCGGAATTGGCCCCTTATTTGGAAAAAATCCGGTCGTCCCACACCACCACCAGCCTGTCGCAAGCCGCTTTGGAGACGTTGGCCATCATTGCCTACCGGCAGCCCATTACCCGCATCGACATCGAGGAGATTCGCGGGGTAAAGTCGGAAAAGCCGATTCAGACGTTGCTCAACCGGGGCTTGATTGAAGAAGTGGGCCGGCGGGAAGGGGTTGGCCGGCCCATTTTGTACGGGACGACGAAACGGTTTTTGGAACAATTCGGACTCAATCGACTGGAAGATTTGCCGCCGCTGGATTCGTTTCAAGATGCATAATGCCAGGTCCTCCATCGGGAGGACTTTTTTTGTATACACAGACTTTGCCGGCCCATACTAAACGTAAAAATGTGGCAACCGGCGCCGGCGGCAAGGTGTGGGAACAATGGCGAGCATGGTGGTGGTCATCGGGCTCATCGGCCTTATCGGCCTGTTGCTGTGTACCAAAATTACGGTTCGGCTGGAGTTTCAAATGCACGGGATGCATCCCGAAGGAGCCGTGGAAGTGCTCGGC
Organism: Bacillota bacterium; assembly: GCA_017577895.1. Classification (GTDB taxonomy): domain Bacteria; phylum Bacillota; class Bacilli; order ZCTH02-B2; family ZCTH02-B2; genus Bacillus_BB. The sequence goes on along the minus strand of PKQY01000035.1, from coordinate 14,031 downwards.
TTTTTTCACTTGTTGCGCATTCGCATTCGCTGGCCGCAGGCGGCCGGCGGCCCTCCGTCACCCGGTCCGCCCCCGCCGGGGAAGCGGCGGCAGAATCCGGTTTCCCGCTTGTCCCTTCAGGACGGACGGGCCTTATGGCGCATCGGCCGCGCCTTTTTGCGCCGCGTATCCATCGAAAAATGGGAGATGGCCACCGCGTTCGGCACCGGTCAGGCCCATGTGACGGGATGGCTTGTCGGTTGGTTCTGGTGGTGGCAACACTGGTTGCATACGCAGTTGTCCCATGCCGTGACGTTTCGTGAACGTCCCCGCATCACAGTCCGGCCCGATTTTCAGCGGACCGGTTTTCACTGGCGGTTCCACTGCATAGCGACGTTTCGCTTGGGACATGCTATCATCGCAGGCGTACGCTGGTTAGGTTATTGGATTTGGACCCGAAATGCTCGAGAACATGGTGGGAAAGGAAGTTGAGAGTGTGACACATCCCATTGAAGGTTTAATGAAGACGGCATTGGAGAACATCAAAGAGATGATCGATGTCAACACCATCGTCGGCGATGCCGTGGAAGCGCCGGACGGCAGCGTCATCTTGCCGGTTTCCAAAGTCGGCTTCGGTTTTGCCGCCGGCGGAAGCGAATTCGAGTCGAGCGACGCCTCCTACATGCCTTTTGGGGGCGGCAGCGGCGGCGGCATTTCCATCCAGCCGGTAGCCTTTTTAGTGGTGAACAGCCAAGGCATTCGCTTGCTGTCTTTGGACAACAGCACCCATTTGTACGAACGGGCCCTCGATTTGGCGCCGCAAGTGCTGAACAAAATTCAGCAGATGTTGCAGCAAAACCGCTCATCCCAGGAGCCGCTCCCGACGTCGCGCTTGCCCATGTAACCTTGTCTCATAATTTCCACCGAAACGCGTATATATGGGAACAATGGGAGGGTCATGGCTGTGGGGGATGCGCGCAAACTCATCCTTTGGCTCCTGTTGATCGTCTGCACCATCCCTTTATTGTCGGTGGCTGCCGCACCGGCGTTTCCTGCAGCAGACGGCGGGCCGGCGGTACAAGCCGAGAATGCGATTTTGATGGACGTCAACTCGAAGCGGGTGTTGTTCGAGAAAAACGCCGATGAACCGAAAGCCATTGCCAGCATCACGAAAATTATGACGGCCATCTTGGCCATCGAATACGGCCGTCTGGACGACCTGGTCGTCGTCAGTCCGAAAGCCAGTCGGATGGAAGGCTCGTCCATTTATTTACGGCCCGGGGAACGGGTGACGCTGGAGACGTTGCTCTACGGCTTGATGTTGCGTTCGGGAAATGATGCTGCGGTGGCCATTGCCGAACATGTGGCGGGCACGGAAGAAAATTTTGTCTATCTGATGAATGTCAAAGCTTGGGAATTGGGCATGACCCATACCCATTTTGCCAACCCCCACGGTCTTGACGAAGAAGGACATTATTCCACAGCCCGGGATATGGCCTTGTTGAGTGCATATGCACTGAAAAATCCGGTTTTTCAAGAAATCGTCAAAACGAAACAGAAGCGGGTTGCCTGGCCCGGCGAACAGTGGGAGCGCAGCTGGTTGAACAAAAACAAAATGCTCCATTTTTATGACGGGGCAGACGGAGTGAAAACCGGTTATACCCGCAAGTCCGGCCGGACACTGGTCTCCTCTGCCACCCGCGGTCAACAGCAATTGGTCGTCGTCACGCTCAACGATCCCGATGACTGGCGGGATCATATGCGTTTGTTGGATTACGGATTTTCCCAGTACCCCGACCGCCTGTTGCTGAAAGAAGGACAACCGGTGCCGATTCCGGCCCAATGGCCGGCAACGGAACGGACGCTGGAGGTGGCCCAGACCTTTTATTATCCTTTGGCAGCAGATGAGATCGAGGAAATTGCCGCCAAGGTCGTATTTTCGCCCGACGCCCGCCGGCGCTGGACCGAAGGGCGAAGCGGCGACGTGGTCGGTCAAGTTCACGTCGTCTTTCGGGGAAAACGGATCGCCGAACTGCCCGTCCGCATCGGCGAACGCTCATGAGGCACGAGAATGGTAGGAAATGGGGAGAGGAGAACGATGATCCACCTGATTTGGCTCTCGATGATCGTATCGGGCATTGTGGTGGCCGGCGTCAACGGCAACATCACGGTCATCAATCAGGCGGTGTTTGAAGGGGCCAAGACCGGGGTCACCATCAGCTTAGGACTCATCAGCGTCTTGACATTGTGGCTCGGCTTAATGAAAATTGCAGAAGAAGCGGGATTGCTCCAGGCCTTGGCCCGTTTGCTCCGGCCCGTCGTCCGCTTTTTGTTCCCTTCCGTGCCGCCGGGACATCCGGCGGAAGGTTACATTTTGTCGAATATGGCCGCCAATTTGTTCGGACTGGGCAACGCCGCCACCCCCATGGGCCTGGCGGCCATGCGGGAGCTGCAGAAGCTGAATCCCCAAAAAGATACCGCCACCCCTGCCATGTGCACGCTGCTGGCGTTGAACACGTCGGGCCTGACCTTAATTCCGACGACCATCATCAGTGTCCGAATGACGTACGGGTCGGCCGAACCGACCGAAATCATCGGCACCACATTGGCCGCCACGGTGCTGTCGACGCTCGCCGCCGTTTGCTTCGACAAATGGTTTCAATGGCGGTCGGCCATCCGCAGCGGGGAGCGCGGCTAAATGGCGGCCTTGGTGTCTTCCCTCTCGGCCTGGTTGATCTCCTTGTTGCTGTTGACCATTTTGCTGACGGCTTGGTGGAAACGGGTGCCCGTCTATGAGGTGTTTACGGAAGGGGCAAAAGGCGGCTTTCAGATTGCCGTGGAACTGATTCCCCACTTGGTGGCGATGATGGTGGCCGTGACGGTCTTTCGCGAATCCGGGGCCATGGAGTTGTTGATTCGCGCCATCACGCCCATTGGGCAGCTGCTCGGCATTCCGGAAGAAGTGTTGCCGTTGGCGTTGATTCGCTCCGTGTCCGGCTCTGGGTCGCTGGCCATCGCGACGGACATTATCCAAACGTACGGGCCCGATTCGTTCTTGGGACGGCTGGCTTCCACCATGTTCGGCAGCAGTGACACGACACTGTATGTGTTGGCGGTCTATTTCGGTGCCGTGGGCATCCGCAAGACCCGCTACGCGCTCAAAGTCGGGCTGTTGGCCGATTTGGTGGCGGTGTTGTCGTCGGTTTTCATCGTTCGACTCGTGTTCTGACCATCAAGGCAGGTAGGTAGACCCGATGCAGGAACGGTTACAAAAAGTACTGGCGCAAGCGGGAATCGGCTCGCGCCGGACATGTGAGGAATGGATTCGCCGCGGCTGGGTGGAAGTGAACGGCCGTGTCGTCACCGAACTGGGCACGAAAGTGGACCCCGAAACGGACGACATCCGGGTGAGAGGACGGCGAATCCCAAAGGGAATCCCCAAAATTTACATCGCGTTGAACAAACCGCGAGGGGTTATCACCAGCACGGCCGATCCGCAAGGTCGCAAAGTGGTGACCGATCTGTTGCCGCCGTTGCCGGGGCGGGTGTTTCCCGTAGGGCGGCTCGATTACGATACGGAAGGTCTGTTGCTTTTGACGAATGACGGCTCATTGGCAAACAAGTTGATGCATCCCCGGTATGAAGTCGAAAAAGTGTATTTGGCATGGGTGAAGGGCGTTCCGAAAGAGGCGGCGCTGCAACGCTTGCGAGACGGCATCCGGCTGGAAGACGGCTGGACCGCACCGGCTAAAGTCGAGCTGTTGCGGGTCAATTCGAAGCGGCAGACGGCCTTATGCCGCATTGCGTTGCATGAAGGGCGGAACCGGCAAGTGCGGCGCATGTTTGCCGCCATCGGCCATCCCGTGACGGCGTTGAAGCGCATTCAGCAAGGGCCAATACACTTGGGAAATTTGAAACCGGGTGAATACCGCTTTTTGAGCCCGGAAGAGGTGGCCCGTTTAAAATACATATTCGACACAGAAGGTTCATAAGTTTGCAGGCGGTCCGACGGTTGCGGGCCGCCATTTTTCGTATAATAAAAATTGAGTGATGGTCAGATGGAGGTGCCGGATATGGAAACGCTGAACCAGGAAACGACTGCCGAAAAAATTCTCGTCGTCGACGATGAGGAGCGCATCCGCAATTTATTGCGGTTGTACTTGGAGCGGGAAGGGTACGAGATCGACGAGGCGGACGAAGGGGAAACGGCGTTGAACAAAGCGATGGAAAAAAACTACCAATTGATTATCCTCGATTTGATGCTGCCGAAAATGGACGGCATCGAAGTGTGCCGTAAATTGCGGGAAAAAAAGGCGACACCGGTCATCATGTTGACGGCCCGCGGGGAAGAATCGAGCCGGATTCAAGGGTTTGAAGTGGGGGCCGACGACTATGTCCCCAAACCGTTCAGCCCTCGGGAGCTCGTTTATCGCGTTAAAGCCGTGTTGCGACGCTCATCGGCCAACCAGTACTTGGATGCCGAAAAGACGAAAAACGTGCTGATCTATCCGCATTTGACCATTGACCACGACGCCCATAAAGTGACGGTGGACGGGAAGGAAGTGTACTTGACGCCGAAAGAATACGATCTGCTGTATTATTTGGCGCTCTCGCCGGACAAAGTGTTCACCCGGGAACAGTTGCTCAAAGACGTGTGGAATTATGAGTATTTCGGGGATTTGCGCACCGTTGACACTCATATCAAGCGGTTGCGGGAGAAGTTGAGCAGCGCGTCCAAAGAAGCGGCGGAAATGATCAAAACCGTTTGGGGCGTAGGCTATAAACTTGAGGTGAGGAATTAATTGCCGTTTTGGAGAGGAGTCGTCGTCAAACTGTGGGCGACCATCATTGGGATGGTCACCGTCGTGTTGGTGTTGCTGACCTTGCTCTTGGGGCAATTTCTGGAGAGTTATTATTCCCGTCAGCAATCGGAAAATCTGCTCAACTTGGCGGAGCGGCTGGCCTACATTTTTCAAACGTATTCCCACAAAGACATGGCCATCGAGACGGCGGGCCATTTGCTGGAAGCCTATCAGACAAGCCTCATCATCCACAACATCCATTCGGAAACGACGGAAATCAGCCATTTTGCCTCGGATCCGCAGCTGCCGCCCCTCACCGCCGATCAGTTGCTCAGAGACGAAGAGCTGGAGATGGTGTATCGAGGCGGTAAGTTGTCGGTTCAGCGGTCTTTTGATGAAAACAAGCGTACCAACGTGTTTTTCGGCAACGTCGTCTCCGGCGACATGCTGGTCGTCGCCGTTCCTTACAAGACGCTGGATAACGAAATTGTCGGTGCCGTCATCTTATACCAGTCGTTGCGAAACCTGGTGGAGACGACCAACGGGGCCAAATGGCAAATTCTTTACGCAGCAGGTATCGCCATCGTCATGACGACGTTTTTCGCCTTTTTCTTGTCCACCCGCATCAGCAGCCCGGTGCTGAAAATGAAAAAAGCGGCCGATGAAATCATGCAAGGAAATTTTAAAGTGCGCGTGCCCATTCGCACGACCGATGAGATCGGCGTTCTGGCGCGGACGTTCAACCGCATGGCGGAAGATTTGGACACGACCATCCAAGATTTGTCGCGGGAAAAAGAGCAGCTGAGCAGCATCTTGAACAGCATGACCGACGGCGTCTTGACCGTGGACGAAACCGGCCGCATTTTGATGACGAATCCGCCGGGGCGGAAAATGTTGAGGCATTTACAAGAGGGGCCGGAGCCGGCGGACGGTGAAAGCGACCGCTTGCCGGTGCCGTTGTTGTCGTATTTTCAACGGGTGTTGGAAACGGGAAACGAACAAGCAGGCGACGTGTCGGCCAACGGCCGGACATGGTCGGTCGTCATGACGCCCCTGTACCGGGAGGCCGTCCACAACGGCCTGCGGGGGGCGGTGGCGGTGCTGAGGGATGTGACGGAAGAGCGGAAGCTGGACAAATTGCGCAACGATTTTGTGGCCAACATTTCCCACGAATTGAAGACGCCCATCGCGATGATGCAAGGGTACAGTGAAGCGATATTGGATGGTGTGGCCAAGGATGAAGAAGAGAAGAAGGCCTTGACGCGGATTATCCACGACGAAGCGTTGCGTATGGGGAAATTGGTCAACGAATTGTTGGACATGGCCCGCATCCAATCGGGACAATTGAAACTGCAAATTCAAGAAGTCGATTTGGTGGGCATATGTGCCCACGTGTTGAACAAATTTGAAAAGATGGCCGAGGAATCCCATGTCCGCCTGTCGCTGGAGCAAGAAACGCCCATTCCGTTTGTGGCCGCCGACGCCGACCGGATCGAACAAGTGTTGACGAATTTGGTGGACAACGCGTTGCGCCATACGTCGGACGGGGGAGCCATCACCGTGCGGTTGCGGAAGCTGAAGGATGAAGTGCTGTTGGAAGTGGAAGACACGGGAACCGGCATTCCGACGGAAGATTTGCCCTTTATCTTTGAACGGTTTTACAAAACGGACAAGGCCCGGACAAGGGGCAAGACAGGGACAGGGTTGGGATTGGCCATCGTGAAAAACATTGTGGAAGCCCACGGCGGCATGATTACTGCCAAAAGCCAGGTCGGAAAAGGGACGACGTTTTCCATCGTCCTGCCGGTGAAGCAAAGAAAACAAGAAACATAAAAAAAAGCCACCCGATATGCCGGTGGCTGTTTTTTATATTATCATACGTCATTACAGGTCGATTTCGCGGACATCCCGGATGTCGGCCAGTTGTTGGATTTGCGCCAAGACCGCCGGTTCGGCTTCTTTGTCGATGGAAAGCAACATGATGGCATTGCCGCCGACCGACTGCCGCCCCACTTGCATGGTGGCGATGTTGATGTCGTTGTCCCCCAACACTTTACCGACTTGTCCGATCATGCCCGGCTTGTCTTGATGGGAAATGAGCAAGAAGTGCCCTTGAGGCTCCACGTCAATGGAATATTGGTCGATCTTGATGATGCGGGCGCCGTAACCGTTCAAGAGCGTACCGGCGACGGAATGTTCTTTCTCTCCGGTGCGCAACGTGACGGTGATGAGGCTTGTAAAGCCCCGGCTTTGGGACGATTTTTGCTCCAACACGTGAATGTCTTTTTTCGCCGCCAGATGGGGCGCATTGACGTAATTGACTTCACCGGTCAAATAATACGACAGGATGCCTTTCAACACATAACGGGTCAGCGGATCGGTCTGCACGTCCCGCAGTTCACCGGAATACGTGATGGCCACTTCTTTGATGCCGCTGCCGGCCATCTGGGCGACGAACAGGCCCAGCTTCTCGCACAGGTCGAAGTAGGGGGAAATTTTTTCCATCATTTCAGCGGGGATGCTGGGCAAGTTGACAGCGTTTTTGAACGGCTCGCCCCGCAACAAGTGCAAAATTTCTTCCGAGACGTCCAGGGCGACGTTTTCTTGCGCTTCTACCGTCGAGGCACCCAGGTGGGGCGTGACGATGACTTGTTCCAATTGGAACAGCGGGTTGTCTTTGGCCGGCGGCTCTTCTTCGAAGACGTCCAGGGCCGCCCCGGCGACTTTGCCGCTCTTAATGGCTTCCACCAAGGCTTTCTCGTCGATGATGCCGCCCCGGGCGCAGTTGATGATTCGCACCCCGGGTTTCATTTTCTCAAACGCTTCCCGGTTGATCATGTGGCGGGTTTCTTTGTTCAACGGGGTGTGCACCGTGATGAAATCGGACTGCTGATAAATTTCGTCCAGCGTGGCCATGGTGATGCCCATTTTTTCCGCCCGTTCTTGCGTCAGAAACGGGTCGTACGCCAGAATGCGCATTTGAAACGCCTTGGCCCGTTTGGCCACTTCCGAGCCGATGCGGCCAAAGCCGATAATGCCCAACGTTTTGTCCCGCAGCTCGACCCCGACAAAATCTTTCCGGCGCCATTCTCCTTGAATGGTGGAGCGATAAGCTTGCGGAATTTTTCTGGCCAACGCCATTAACATGGCAAAGGTGTGTTCCGATGTCGTGACGGTGTTGCCGTCGGGCGCGTTGATGACGGCAATGCCTAACCGGGTGGCGGCGTCCAAATCGATGTTGTCGACACCGACGCCGGCTCGTCCGACGGCTTTGAGTTTCCGGCCTGCTTCCAACACCCGAGCGGTCACTTTCGTCTGGCTGCGGACCAGCAGGGCGTCATAATCGGGAATGATGGCGATGAGCTCCTCTTCGCTGAGGCCTGTCTTTTGGACGACTTCCACATCGGGGGCCTGCAAAAGTTTTTGCAGGCCGTACTCGCTCAGCGGGTCAGTTACCAGGATGCGATACACCGATCATCACCTCTTGTGCTGCTTTGACGGCTTGTCCGAATGTGACCGGGATGTTCAACTCATACAACGCCAATTCCAACACCGACAAGACGTTCAAGACGTCCAGCGGATCGCAGTAACCCATGTGGCCAATGCGGAAAATTTCCGTCTTCAAGTGTTTTTGTCCGCCGGCCAACGTCATTTGGTATTTCTTTTTGGCAATGTCCCGAATTTGCGTCGCGCTGGCGCCCGGAATGCCCCGCACGGCGGTCACGGTGGGCGAGGCGTAACGTTCGTCGGCCAACAACGGCAATCCCAAGGCTTTCAATCCGGCCAGCGTCATGTCCCGCATCAGGCGGTGGCGCCGAAATACTTCTTCCAGTCCTTCCTCTTCAATCATGTTCAACGCTTCTTTCAGGCCGAAGAGGAGGGAGATGGCCGGCGTATACGGCGTCGTCGACTCCAGAAGATTTTTGTGGTACGTGCGCAAGTCGAGGTAAAAACGCGGCGTTTCGCATTCGTGGATGCGTTTCAGTGCCCGTTGGCTGACGGCGACGAAAGCGAGGCCCGCCGGCAACATCAGGGCTTTTTGCGAACCGGTGACCGCAATGTCGACGCCCCAGGCATCCAGTTCAAAAGGCGCGCCGCCGATGGCGCTCACGCCGTCCACCGCCAGGAGAGCGTCCGAATGTTCCCGGACAGCCGCCGCCAGTTCGGGAATCGGATTCAAGATGCCGGTGGACGTTTCACAATACGTGGCAAACACCATTTTCGTGTTGGGATACTGTTTCAGATATGCCGTTAATTGTTCCGCCGTGCAGGCTTGACCCCAAGGAATTTCCAAGCGGTGCACTCGGGCTTGGTAACGTTCGGCGATGTTGGCGAAACGGTCACCGAAAGCGCCGGTGACGACGACGATCACTTCATCGCCCGGTTGGACCGTGTTGACGACCGCCGCTTCCAAAGCCGATGTCCCGCTGCTGGTGAGAATCATGACCGGCTCCGTGGCTCCGAACAGCAGTTTCAGCCGGTGGGACAGCTCTTCAATTAACCGGGAGCATTCTTGGCTCCGATGGCCGATCATGGCTTGGGCCATGGCCCGGTTCACCCGTGGGGGAATCGGTGTCGGGCCCGGGATGCGCAAACGGGTTTTGTCACTGATCATGCGGCTCACTCCTATCGTATATGAGATGAGTGAAAGAAAGTAAGTAAGGAAAATAAAATAAAATAAAAAAAACCTCATCGACACACACGACCGGTGTCGTGTGAGGGACGAGAGGTCTCGTGGTGCCACCCTCATTCGTCACTGCCCCTTGTTCAAGCGGGGTCGACAGTGACCTCAGCGGTTTTTCAACCAGCGGCTAACGCACAGCTGCGGACGAACCTACTCCATTTCAGCCCGTCGGCTCCAGAGTGCTCCGGTACACAGGAATCACCGATTCGCACCACCCATCGGCTCTCTGCAGATTCCCCTTGTACCTTGGCTCCATCATTGCCTTTTGCGTCGTGTCTTGTCATTCGTTGTTAATGTAGCACGTGTGTCGGATGTTGTCAATGGATCCTTGTTGAACAAATGCCGTATGTTATGCGTTGACTTTTTCTGCCGAATAGCGCTTCCGGCATTCCTCGTACAAGTTGGCGGCAAATTCGGCGTCTTTCCATCCTTCGATGACCGTCTTTTTGTTCTCCAAGTTTTTGTAAACCTCGAAGAAATGGGCGATTTCCTTCAAACGGTGTTCCGGGATATCCGCCAGGCTTTGCGCGAAATCCCAACGGGGATCGTCGGCCGGTACAGCCAACAATTTTTCATCCCGGCCTTTGTCGTCGGACATGATGAGGGCCCCCAACACCCGGGCACGAATGACGCAACCGGGGAAAGTGGGGAATGTCGTCAGTACCAAAATGTCCAACGGGTCTCCGTCTTCGGCCAACGTATGTTCTAAATAACCGTATTCCGTCGGATAGTGCATGGGGGAGTACAACACCCGATCGAGCCGGAATACGCCTTTTTCTTTGTCGTATTCGTATTTGTTTTGGCTACCGGTGGGAATTTCGATAAACGCATCGACCACAAGTTGTGCCATACCACGCCCTCCTACGCAAACGCCAAATTCGACAAGCGTATTATAACAAAATGTATTCATCAGTAAAATAACCCGTAGGGCCCCGATGTTGAAAAAGTGTCAGATTTAGACTACAATGATTCAAAGTTCGCGATCAACTTAGGATGGACATGCCGCACCGGGAACGGGTACCGCAACGGTCACACCGGCGCGGACTGAAGATAAATGATTATAATATGGTAGTGGCAAGGCAAGGAGGAGATGGCAATGCGCGTGGAGCGACTAAGCCAGGATAAGATTCGCATTTTTCTCACCTTTGATGACTTGTTAGAACGGGGTATTGAAAAAGAAGACATGTGGCGGGATATCCCCAAGGTGCACGAGTTGTTCAATGAAATGATGGAGCAAGCGTATGATGAGGTCGGCTTTGAGATCAACGGACCGGTTGCGGTCGAGGTGTTCGCGCTGCCTGCCCAAGGAATGGTGGTGATCGTCACACGCGGCCATCGGGACTCCCATGCCGAAGAGATGGAAGAAGAATCCGATATGTTGGACGAGATGTACGAAATGGAAGTGACGCTGGAAGAGACCGATTGGCTCGTGTATCGTTTTTCCGATTTCGAGAATCTCATCGCCGCCCTTCATCAATTGCAAAAACTGGGGTATGAAGGCGGTTCGGTGTATGCATACGAAACGGGATATTATTTTTATATCCCGGGGGACGATGTGCCGGAAAGCGACTTGCAACGGATAGTGGCGGTCTTGTCGGAGTACGGTGAAACATCGACTGTGACACCGTACGTCTTGGCGGAATACGCCAAGGTCGTGGCCGAGCACACGGCCGTGAAGACGCTGACCCGGTATTTCCGTCCGATGTCGTGACAGCCCATGTCTGCATGCGAACAAAGGCCAGGGGAGATCAGGAGTTCCCCTGGCCTTTTTGATCGGCCTGATTGATACATACTTTTTGCGCTTTCTTGCCAAAATACGGGTAGTTGTAAGCATGGGAGGACGCAGGAAAGTCGCAAAAAGGAGTGGACATGCCATGTACCGTCGTTTGGCAGGCATTTTTTTGCCGGTGTTGGCTGTACTGACTGTCGGGCTCGGCATTTGGGGCTATCAAGAACACCGGGACAAGAACAGCATTTTGTTGAAAGCGGAAAACCAGTACCAGTCGGCCTTCCACAATTTAAACGACCATATCGACATGTTGAATCAAGAATTAGGTAAAGCGCTGGTGACCAATTCCCGCCAACAGTTGGCCCCCCGATTGGCGACGGTCTGGCGTCTGGCGTACGCGGCCCAGTCGGATTTGGGGCAGCTGCCGCTGGCGTTGGTTCCTTTCAGCCATGCCGAAGAATTTTTGTCTAACGTCGGACAATTCGCTTATCGTGTGGCGCTGCGCGATTTGGAACGGGAACCGTTGACCGAAAAGGAAAGAAAGACGTTAAAAGCTTTGTATCAGCATTCGGAACGCATCAAAAAAGAACTGAACGGCGTACAGACAAAGATCATCGACAACCATCTCCGCTGGATGGATGTCGAAGCCGCCTTGGCGACGGAAAAGGCCCAGATGGACAATACGATCATTGACGGTTTTCAGATGATCGACGAGACCGTGAAACAGTTTTCCGAAGTGGACTGGGGAAGCGTTCAGACCCTCAAGGAAAAACGCATCCACCGTTTCAACCAATTGCCCGGCAAAGTCGTGACGAAACAAGAAGTCGAGCAAATCGTGCGGCGCTTCATCGGCCAGCCGCTGAAAGAAGTGGACATTGCCGAAACGGGCAAAGATCAGGCGTATGAGGCGTACAGCGTTCGGGCTACGCCCAAAGGCAGCGAGGACAGCATTTACTTGGACGTGACGAAAAAAGGCGGCCACGTCATTTGGATGGTCAACGAACGCACCATCGGCAAACCGACCATTTCGGAAGAAGAAGCGTTGCATATTGCCATCGACTTCCTCACGAAACGGGGCTTTAAACAGATGTCCCTCGTCAACGTCCAACCGTACGACAACACTCGCATCTTTTTGTTCGTGCCGGTACAGGACGGTGTTCGCCTGATGACCGACACCGTCAGCGTGAAAGTGGCGCTGGACCGGGGAGAAGTGACCGGTTTTCAGGCCGAGGAATACGTCATTCATCACCGAAAACGCTCGCTGCCGAAGCCGAAATTGACGGAAGCCCAAGCCCGCAAAAAAGTGAATGCCGAATTACAGACACCCAACGGGGAATTGGCGTTGGTGGAAGACGAAAACGGCGAAGAATGTCTCGCGTATGAGTTTCAAGCGGAGCAAAACGGGCACACGTACCGCATTTATATCGACGCGGCCACCGGGGAAGAAGTGTTGATTGAGAGCATCAAAAACATCGATGCCGACAAATTGTAAATGAACCAGATGCTGCTGGTTTGCAAAGGTGATATAATGAAAATGAAACGTGTGTGAAAAATGGGAGAGAGTGCCGCCATGTTGCCGGAGCCTTTGCAAACCGTGACCTTGTCGGTGTATGACAAATACACCAACAGCAAACAATCGTATACCTTAAAAACCGTGGATGTGAAGGATCAGCATCTCATCATCCAATCCCCGATGCAACTGCTGCCCAACGGCAAGCCGTTGCGCAGCGGAACGAAGGTGGAAATTTCCTACGTTCGAGCCGGCACCATGTATTTGTTTGAAACAGAAGTGATCAAGGCCTTTGAGGAGCAAGAACCGTTGCTCCTCCTGCGGACGCCCTTTCCGGAACAGATTCAAAAAATCCAGCGTCGGCAATACTTGCGGGTTCCGACGAATTTAGTGATGACGTTGTCGTTGAACGACGGAAAAGAACAGCTCGAAGCGCCGCTCATTGATCTGAGCGGCGGCGGGTTTTTGCTCGCTTTGACATTGCGGGAAGCGGAAAAATTAAGTTTGTCGGTCGACGGAAAACTGCCTATTGAAGAGCGGGGGCGGAAGCACTATATCCCGTTTAAAGCGCGGGTGGTCAATGTGAAGTACAATCAAGAGAAAAAGCGGTACGAAGTGGCTTTTCAGTTTACAGAAATCAAAGAGTCGGACCGCGAAGTGATCATCCGCTATTGTTTTGCCCGTCAGCTGGAATTGCACAGAAAGGGAGTAAAGAGTTGAAAAGGAATTGTACAAATTGCCACATCCGTGTTAAACTGGAGTGGAGTTGAATAAGGGCAAAGTTGAATCACGTCAATGATTGCAAGTGGATTGTTGCTGTCTGTGTGTTGTTGGTTGCGTTCTGTCTCCCATCGTGGAATCGAATACCATCAATGAAGCAGGCATGCAGCCTGCTTTCTTGTTATTAAGGGAAGGGACCGATAGAGATGAAAACCATCCGGGTTGCCATCGACGGGCCGGCCGGGGCCGGGAAGAGCACGGTGGCCAAACAAGTGGCGGCCCTTTTAGGAATGGAATATATCGACACCGGCGCCATGTACCGGGCCGTCACCTGGGCCATCATCCACGAAAACATTCCACTGGACGATGAACCGCAACTGCGGGCCTTTTTGGCCTCACTCCGACTGGTCGTGGAGCACGACGCTGACGGACGGCAACGGGTTTGGGTCAACGGCCAAGAAGTTAGCGAGCAGATTCGGTCGCCGCAAGTGACGGAATTCGTGTCGGTCGTTGCGGCCCGGCCGGCCGTGCGGGAGCGTCTCGTAGACATGCAGCGGGAAATTGCCCGGCACAAATGCGTCATCATGGATGGGCGGGACATCGGCAC
>PKQY01000034.1 GCA_017577895.1 Bacillota bacterium | reverse complement strand
TCGAACAATTCTTCCGGGATGGCTGCGCAATTGACACTGACAAAAGGCTTGTTCCGCCGAATGCTCAATTGGTGAATGGCGTGGGCGAACAACTCCTTGCCCGTGCCGCTTTCTCCTTGGATCAACACCGTCGAATGGCTCTTGGCCACCCGCGCCGCCAAGTCTTTCGTCTCCTCCATCAACGGGCTGTTGGTCCAGATGTCCTCAAACGTATAACGGCTGGTATATCCTTTTCCCATGTTCATCACCTGATACCCGATTCTACCAGCAACACCACTTGCCCCCGCAACACTTCTTGCTGATGTTGATTGGTACAAACCACTTTTTCGGTAATCCAATGCCGTTGCGGATCAATGTCGATGACTTGCACCCGGGCGGTAATCTTGTCCCCCACGTGGACCGGATGGCGGAAGACAAATTCCTTTTCCAACAACAGTGCCCCCGGTCCGGGCAACTGTCCGTTCAACAAGGCGGTGACCAGTCCTTCGGTCAACAACGCCTGCACCACCGGGCGCTTCAACTTCGTTCGGGCCACGTAAGCCCGATCAAAATACATGGGGTTGTTGTCGCCGGTCAAACGGGCACACGCCTCCACATCTTCCCATGTAAATACGCGGGACATTTCGGCCGTCTGCCCTAAGTAATATTTGTTCCACATCATCTGCCGCATGCTGTCCCTCCTTTGGCTCTATTGTACTTAAAATGTTCAAAAAAATCCGCAGACTCGCATTGGAGTCTGCGGACACACAACGATCCCCATCAGTCTTCCATGGTGGACAAGTCGCCCGTAGGCAGGCCCAACTCCCACGCTTTCAACACCCGGCGCATGATTTTGCCGCTGCGGGTTTTGGGGAGGGAATCGCGGAATTCGATTTCCCGAGGCGCCGCGTGGGCCGCCAATCCGTTGCGGACAAACAGGCGAATTTCTTCTTTCAATTCTTCGGAAGGCTCATAGCCTTTCCGCAAGGAGACAAAGGCTTTGATAATTTCGCCCCGGACCGGATCGGGTTTGCCGATGACCGCCGCTTCCGCCACCGCCGGGTGTTCCACCAGCTTGCTCTCCACTTCAAACGGACCGACCCGTTCTCCGGAAGTCATGATGACGTCGTCCACCCGGCCTTGGAACCAGACGTACCCGTCTTCGTCCATGATGGCCGAATCGCCGGACACATACCAGCCGGGGAAGCGGAAATATTCTTGGTATTTCTTTTCGTTTTTCCAGATTTTCCGCATCATGGACGGCCAACCGACTTTGATGCACAAGTTCCCCATTTGTCCCCGGGGCACTTCGTTGCCTTGATCGTCCAAGATGGCCACCTGAACGCCGGGGAACGGTTTGCCCATGGAACCGGGCTTGATGGGCATACACGGGAAGTTGACGATCAACTGGCCGCCGGTTTCGGTCATCCACCAGGTGTCATGAATACGCAACCCGTACGCTTTCAACCCCCAGCGGACGACTTCCGCGTTCAACGGTTCGCCGACGCTGAGAATGTGCCGCAAAGAACTGAGGTCGTATTTCTTGATAATGTCTTCACCGGCTGCCATCAGCATCCGGAACGACGTCGGCGCGCTGTACCAAACCGTCACCCGATATTTATCAATGGTGGCATACCAGTCATCGGGATTGAATCGGCCGCCGCGAATGACCGTGGATACCCCATTCAGCCACGGCCCGAATACGCCGTAGGACGTTCCGGTCACCCAACCGGGGTCGGCGGTGCACCAGTAAATGTCGTCTTCTTTCAAGTCCAGCACCCATTTGGCCGTCTGATAATGATGGATCATGGCGTTGTGAACGTGATAGACCCCTTTGGGCTTGCCGGTGGATCCCGACGTGTAGTGCAAAATCATCCCGTCTTCCCGGTCCACCCATTCGATTTCCAGCTCCCGGGACGCTTCCGCCATTTCTTTTTCATAGCTGTAAAACTTCGTTCCGCCTTCTTCCGGCGGCAACTCGTCTGCGCCGACCAAAATGATGTGTTTCAAAGCCGGCAATTCTTTGTACGGCACCCGGGGCAACAAAGCCGGCGTCGTGACCAAAGCCACTGCTTCACTGTCTTCCAACCGGTCCCGTACCGCCTGTTCCATAAACGCCTCAAACAGCGGCCCGACAATGGCCCCCACTTTCAAGATACCGATGAGGCTGACGTACAACTCGGGCGTCCGGGGCATGAAGAGAAACACCCGATCGCCTTTTTTCACGCCCAGCTTCCGCAAGACGTTGCCGAACTTGTTGGACAGCAGTTTCATTTCCAAGAAGGTGTACTTCTCATCCCGGGTCGCGTCGCTGTAGTACAGCGCCACCTTGTTCTTCCGCCACGATTCGGCGTGGCGGTCCACCGCCTCGTAAGCCATGTTCACTTTCCCGGTTGTATACCAGGAAAATTCTTTTTCGACTTCTTCCCACGAAAACGTGGCATACGCTTCCTCATAATTTTTCAAGTTCGGATTTTCCGCTGTCGGGGGGATGATCTCTTGCGTCTTGCCAACGTTTTCCGTCATGTCCAAGGCTCCGACCGAGGATCCGCCGAACCGTCTGCCGGTTCGACGGATCCTTTCGGAGCGTGCACCTCCTTTTCGTTTTTCCTTTTCATTCATTTTATCTTTTCATTTATCTTTCAATATTTATCTTACAATATTTTGTCACTTTTGTAAGATGCGTCCGTATGCGAAAAACGCCTTCACCGCCCGTCCTGCCCGCCTTGGACGGCGATCTGCTGCCAAGCGGCCGCCACCTCGGCGACACTGGCCTCTTCTTCAATCGTCGAAATGTCTCCGGGATCTTGGCCGAGCAACACCGCCTTCAACACGCGGCGCATGATTTTGCCGCTGCGGGTTTTAGGCAAGGACGGCACGAAGGTCAACTGGCCGACGACGGCCACCGGTCCCAACTCCCGCCGCAGGGTGGCGATGAGCTCCTGCCGCAGTTCTTGGGACGGAGAATACCCGGATTTCAGCACGATGAAGGCGGAAATGACTTCGCCGCGAATCGGGTCCGGCTGCCCCACCACGCCGGCTTCGGCCACGGACGGATGGGTGAGCAAGGCCGATTCCACTTCCACCGTCCCCAAGCGGTGTCCTGCCACCTTGAGCACTTCGTCGGCCCGTCCGGCAAACCAAACGTACCCGTCTTCGTCGATTTGGGCCGCATCGCCGGCATGATAGACACCCGGCGTCCGTTCCCAATACTCGCGGACGTATCGTTCCGGTTCTCCCCAAAGCCGGGCCGTCAACGTCGGGAAGGGCCGGGTAATGACCAATGTCCCCGATTCACCGGGCGGCAACGGCTGCCCTTCGCTGTCCACCACCCGCACCGACATGCCCGGGAGCGGAATTCCGGCCGACCCGGGTTTCACCGGCAACGCCCCGAGGCCGTACGGGTTGCCGATGACCGGCACCCCGGTCTCCGTCTGCCACCAGTGGTCGAGAACCGGCACTTTCCCTTCCAACACTTCTTCCGCCAGCCATGACCATACCGGCGGATTCAACAGTTCCCCGGCACAGAACACCCGTTCCAAGGCGCGGAGGTCAAACCGTTTGGCCACTTCGACACCGTATTTCATGAGCATGCGCACCAGCGTCGGAGAGAGGAACAGCCCGGTGATGCGCTGTTCTTCCAAGATGCGGTAAAACGTTTCCGGCCCCGGATAATCCAGCGCCCCCTCAAAAGCCACGGTCGTGGCTCCGTGCAACAACGGTCCGTACACGATGTAGCTGTGGCCGACAATCCACCCGATGTCCGAGGTGGACCACCAAATGTCCTGGGGCCTCAACCCGTACATCCAGTCGCCCATGGCACGAACGCCGACTTGGTACGGGCCGTGGGTGTGGACGACCAGTTTCGGCTTGGCCGTCGTCCCGGATGTCGACAGGATGAAGGCGGGCGCATTGGACTCCAGACAGACGGCTTCGTCCGGCTGGCCTTCTCCCATCGCGAGAAAATCGTCCCACAACATTTCCCGGGAAGTGTCGAGGCGCACATCGTCTCCGCGGCGCAGAATAACCACCCGTTGCAAGTCCGGCAACGGTTCTGCCAACGCTTCATCGACGATGGCTTTCAAATCGATGGCTTGCCCGCGGCGGAACGACACATCCGCCGTCAACAGCACCTTGGCGCCGGACAAAGCGAGCCGTTCCCGCAACGCTTTGGCGCCGAAGCCGGCAAAGACGACGACGTGGATGGCGCCGATGCGCGTCGTCGCCAACATGGCGGCAATCGCTTCCGGAATGGTGGGCATGTAAATGCCGACCCGATCGCCCTCACCGACTCCAAGTCCCCGCAAAGCCCGGGCAATGCGGCGCACCTCTTGCCACAGTTGGACGTATGTGTACGTCCTTTTGTCGCCCCGTTCGTTGAGCCCGATGAGCGCGGCATGCCCTCCCCAGCCACGTTCGACGTGACGGTCCAGCGCCGCATAACTCAAGTTGGTCCGGCCGTTGATGAACCAGCGAAAGTTGGACGGCTCGCCTTCAAAGGCCTTTTCCCAACGTTGGAACCAAAAGGACTGCTCAGCGACCCGCTCCCAAAAGCCGATATAGTCTTTTTCCGCTTCCTCCTGGAGTCGCTTGATTTTTGCACTGACGAGCCGCGGCCGCACCGCTTCTTTTTCTTTCATCGTTTGTTTCGCCTCCGTTCGTCTTCTAACCCATGCTGTCTTCCTTGGCCAGGCTCAAAAGGACGCTCCGAGGCACTCGCCTCTTCCGGTTACCCAGAATTGCGCCGAGAACGCTCGGAGCGGTCTTTTCTAACGGAGTCCACCGTCTGTCGATGGCATCACATTTCGGCACCCATGCCGGTATTCGCTTTGACGTACAGCTCTTCGTATTTGTCTTCCATCGTTTCCGGCCGCGTGATAAGCGTGACGACTACTGCCGTCAAGAATCCGAGCGGCACGCTGATAATGCCCGGGTTGGCCAACGGGAAGATGGCGTTTTCACCCATGACGCTGGGCCCCAGCATCACCAGCAACACCGCACTGACCATTCCGACGAGCATGCCGGCCACCGCTCCGGCCGTGTTAAACCGCTTCCAATAAATCGAGAAAATGATCGCCGGCAAGTTGGCACTGGCTGCCACGGCAAACGCCAACGCCACCAAGTAGGCCACGTTTTGCCCTTTGGCCAAAATCCCGATCAAAATGGACACCGCACCGACCACCAAGGCCGTGTAACGGGCGACGCGGAATTGTTGCTTCTCGTCGGCTTGACCCCGTTTGATGACATTGGTGTAAATGTCGTGGGCAAAAGCTCCCGATGCCGCGATCACCAAGCCGGCCACGACCGCCACGATCGTCGCGAACGAAACCGCCGCAATGGCCGCCATGAACATTTCGCCGCCTACGCTGCCCGGTCCGCCGCCGAGATACTGGGCCAACAACGGCGCTGCCATGTTGCCGCCCTTGTCGGCTTCCCGAATGATATCCGGACCGACCAACACCGACGCGCCAAAGCCGACAAACGTGATCAGCACGTAGAAAATGCCGATGAGAATCATGGCCCAAATGACCGACTTGCGCGCTTCTTGGGCCGAAGGCACCGTGTAGAAGCGGATCAAAATGTGCGGCAGACCCGCCGTACCGAGAATCAAGGCAATCCCCAAGGAAACCAGGTCAATGGGGTTTTTGTACAGCAAGCCGGGCTGCAAATACTCGACCCCGTTCTTGGCGATGACCTCCCCGAACAACCGGGACGGGTTAAAGCCGTAAATGAAGGCCAAAAACAGGACAATGAGGATTGTTCCCGACATGAGCAGGACGGCTTTGACGATTTGCACCCAGCTGGTGGCCAACATCCCGCCGAACACGACATAAATGATCATCAAGACGCCAATGAACACGACCGCTGCTTCATACGGGATGCCGATCAACAGTTGAATGATGGAACCGGCCCCCACCATCTGAGCCACCATGTAAAAGGTGCTGACGACCAGGGTGACAATGGCCGCCATCGTCCGAACCGGAACCGCTTTCAATCGATAGGCCAAAACGTCCGCCATCGTAAATTTCCCCGAGTTCCGGAGGGGCTCGGCGACGATGTACAATACGACGATGTAGCCCATGAGCCAGCCGACGGCGTACATGAAACCATCGTACCCGTTCAAGGCCACCAAACCGGCAATGCCGAGAAACGATGCCGCGCTCAAATAGTCACCGGCGATGGCCAACCCGTTTTGCCAACCGTTCAACGAACGACCGGCGGCGTAGAAGTCACTGGTGCTGCGGTTGCGCTTCGCTGCCCAATACGTAATGTACATGGTCAACAGAACAATAGCAGCGAAGAGAAAAATCCCGAACAAATGCGCCATCCTCATGCCCCCTTCCGGTCAAATTTTTCCAACAACCCTTTGGCATGCTCGTCGAACTTTTTCGCCTTGGCCACGTACCAAAACGCCAACGCCCAAGCGACGATGTAATACAACATGCCGTACAAATAACCGAAGGTGACGTTTCCAATGACGAAAGAGTTCATCAACGGCTTGGCGTATCCGGCCAGAATGGGCAAGGTCAGATAGTACGCGATGAAGATGAGCACCACCGGCCAGACGAACATCATCTTCGACCGCCGCAGTTGCTTGAACTCTTCCGAATTGGCGATCTGATCGTACCGTTGCATCGCCACACCTCCGATCCCAAAGAATTTTCAGATATATTTATTGGGTAAGCGCTTACCATTTTCAGTATAGCTAAAAAAATGGCACTCTGGCGGAAAACGGCACGAATTGTCGTATCCCGTGCCTGATTGGTCAACGCAACAGTTCGAACAACCGCTTGGCGGCCGCCCGGCTGACCGGAATGAGACTTTGCTTGCCGTCTTTTAACCGAATGTTCCACGCCCCGTTAAACCACGGAGTAATTTCTTGAATATAGTCCAAATTGACCAAATAACTGCGGTGGGTCCGGAAAAACGGATAACCCCGCAATTTCTCCTCCAACTCTTGCAACGTCAGGCGGGTTTGAATCGTCTCTTTTTCCGTATGAATTTCCAGCACCCGATCGACCCGCACCGCATAACAGATGGATTGCGGCGAAAGCACCACCATTCGCTCGCCGTCTTCAATCAACAACTTGCGCCCCTCTTGTACTGCGACCGTCGGCGTCACCGGAAGGTTGGCCAGCCGCTTGCGAATGCGCTCCATGGTCAATTTGAAACGGGCTTCGTCGTACGGTTTCAACAAGTAATCGACCGCTTCCAACTCAAAGGCTTGTACCGCGTAATCGTCATACGCGGTCGTGAAGACAAACAGCGGCGCCTCTCCCGGAGGGGATTGGTCTACGAGCTGGCGGGCCACCTCGACCCCCGAAGGCCCGGGCATGTGAATGTCCAAAAAGATGACGTTCGGTCGGTATTGCTCGTAAAAGGCCAACAGTTGGTCGCCGTTTTCCGCGCTGGGACACAGCGTGACGTCCTTTTCTTTTTGCAGGAAATAGGCCAGTTCTTCCCGCGCCAACCGTTCGTCTTCGGCAATCATGACCCGCATCTTC
This sequence comes from Bacillota bacterium, assembly GCA_017577895.1. Classification (GTDB taxonomy): domain Bacteria; phylum Bacillota; class Bacilli; order ZCTH02-B2; family ZCTH02-B2; genus Bacillus_BB. Next base: position 13,386 of record PKQY01000034.1, on the reverse strand, counting down.
ATCCGTCTCACTCCTCCTCGTGAAGCGGAATGCGGAACCACACCTCACTGCCGCCTGTCGGCAAGTTGCGAATGTGCAGCCGGGACGATTCTCCCAACAGCCCGATGAGGCGCTGGTTCACGTTGTACAGTCCGATGCCTCCTCCTTTCCCGCCGGGCAACGGCACCTGACCGACTTGTTCCAGCATCTTCTTCGGAAATCCGCAACCGTTGTCCCGCACAGAGACGGTCACCCAATTGTCTTCCTTCGTCACGTCAATTTCGACTTTCCCGCCGCTGGCCACATTGCGCAAGCCGTGCATGATGCAGTTTTCCACCAACGGCTGGATGGACGAAGGCGGCAACCACGCCCGGCCGGCGCCGTCGGCCAGCCGGCAGACAACCGTCAACCGTTCGCCAAACCGGGCCCGGATGATTTCCAAATACGCGTTCAAATGTTCCCATTCTTGTTCCAAACGGATGAGCGACGCATCGGCCAGCCGCAAGTTAAACCGCATGTAGTTGCCTAACTGGACGGTAATGTGCCGCGCCAAAGGGGGATCGACCCGAATAAGAGTGGCGATGAGATGCAACGTGTTGAAGAGAAAATGCGGATGAATTTGCGCTTGCAAATTCCGCAATTCCGCATCCCGGATTAAGCGCTGCAGCTTTTCGGCCGCCACGACATTGAGCTGGTTGGAAATGAGCTTGCCCAGCCCTTGCGCCAGCGCCACTTGCACCGCCCGCAATTGATGGGCCTTGGCGAAGTACAGTTTCATCAATCCGATCACTTCTCCCGACTGAAACAGCGGCACGATAATGGCCGCCTGCAACGGACAGTCGGGATGACTGCAGCGAATTTCATCGCGGGAACGAGCGACAAACACTTTCCCTTGGCGAATCGCCTCTCGGGCCAAGTGGGTCTTCAACGGATCCCCTTGCCGATGGTGATCGTCGCCCAACCCGATATGCGCCAACACCGCTTCCCGATCGGTGACGGAGACCGCCCCCACGCCCAATTCCCGGTACAGCAATTCGGCAATGCCCCGGGCCTGTTCCGCCAACGAATCGTTTTCCAGATACGGCAAAGCTTTTTCGGCAATGGTCAGCGCTTTCCCGGCCGCCAGCGCCGCTTCTTGTTCCTGTTCGTTCACCGCCGAACGGATCATGGCGGTAAACACGGCAATGGCCACGCTGTTGGTGACGACCATGGACGGTCCGAACTGGTTGACGAGGACGACCATTTCCTCCGGCTGCTGCGTAAACACCAATAACAGCCCCATTTGCAAAATCGGGGGAAAAATCCCGATGAACAGCGCTTTGGCCGGCGCGATAATCCGCTCTTCGGAAAAAAACCGGGCCGTCAGACCGGCCAACAGGCCGGTCAACGAATTGGCCAAACAATGGGCCTCTTTCCCCATGCCGCCCAACGCGAACAAATAAATGCCGACCACCAAACCGGCGCCCAGCCCGACCAGCGGGCCGCCCAACAAACCGGCGATGACCACCGCCACCAACGAAGAGCCGACCAACATTTGATCCGCTTCCAACGACCACACCCAAAAATGGGACGAATACGTTCCCCCTTCCACCACCACGCCAGCCTGGGCCGCAGCAATGCCAAACAGCCCGAAGATAAAGGCATGCAACACGACAGTCTTGCGGTCTACTTCCCGATCCAACAGCGCCCGGAATTGGGATAGGCGGGTCAACATAAACGCCAGGACCAACAACAATCCGATGCGTTCGAAAAAAGTCAGCGTCAAGGCCGCCATGTCCCATTCCCTCCCGCGTCATCCTGCGGCTCCATGCCCGTATGGGCTCGGACCACCAACTGGGAAAAACGGGAGTGATCCAACGGCCGGCGTGCCAACAGCGCCCCCAGGACCGCCCCCAAAAAACCGACGGGGATGGCGATGATGCCCGGATGATACAACGGCACCATCGGTTCTCGAGCGATCCATCCATTCTCCGGGTTCATCACATGGGGGCCGCAGAGGAGCAACAGCACCGATGCCAAAAAGCCGCTGATCATGCCGGAAAGGGCGCCGACTTCATTAAAGCGCTTCCAATAGAGGGTCAACAAAATCGTCGGCAAATGACTGGAAGCGGCGACGACGAACGTGAGCGAAACGAGAAAAGCGACATTCAAATTCTCCAAACCGAGGGAAAACAACGTCGCGATGAGTCCGATGCCCAAGGCCGTCCACTTGGCCACCCGCAACTGCTCCCGCCCCGAAGCCCGGCCGCCCCGCAAGATGTGATTGTACACATCGTAGGCCAACGACGTGGTGGCGGAAAGCACCAGCCCCGTGACGACGGCGACAATGGTGGCAAAGGCAATGGCGCAAATGAAAGCCATGAGAAAATCGCCACCCAAGACTTCCGCCAACAGCGGCGCGGCCAAATTCCCCGTCGGGTCTTGGGCCATGAGCCGCCACCATCCGACCAACGCCACCGTGCCCAACCCGAGCAACAGCGTCATCAAATAAAACAGCCCGATAATCCAAATGGCCGTAATGACCGACCGGCGGACGTCCACCGCGTCCTTGACCGTATAAAAACGGATCAAAATGTGGGGCAAGCCCGCCGTTCCGCACAAAAGCGTCAGGTGTAAAGAAAACATTTCCAACGGCGAAGCAAAATAATTCCCCGGATGGAAAAACTGCTCTCCCAGCGGCGTCCCGGTCTTGACGGCTTCCAACAAATCACTGACGTTCCATTCAAAACGGGACAACAACATGAGCGACAACAAAAACGTCCCCGACATCAACAACACCGTTTTGATGATCTGCACCCAAGAGGTGGCCACCATCCCGCCAAACACGACGTAGATGGTCATGAGGCTGCCGATGACCAAGACCGAAACGGTGTAATCGAGGCCCAGCAACAAGCGAATCAACAGTCCGGAGGCCACCAGTTGCGGGATCATATAAAAAATGGAAATGAAAAAGGTCCCCGCTGCCATCGCCAACCGCATCCGCTTGCCGGGAAAGCGGTAACAAACGACGTCAGCCACCGAATATTGGCCCAAGTGACGGACCGGTTCGGCGACGAAAAACAACACTATTAAATAGGAAACCAAAAATCCAATGGAATAGATAAAACCATCGAAACCCGACAAGGCAATGACGCCGGCAATGCCCAAAAACGAAGCGGAACTGATGTAATCCCCGGCAATGGCCATCCCGTTTTGCAAACCGCTCAGACGGCCGCCCGCGATGTAAAACTGATGTGCCGACTGTTTCCGCTGAGCAGCCCAATGGGTGATGACGAGGGTGCTGCCGACGATGCACAAAAACAACAAGAAGGTGGTCAGGTTCATCGGCCGCTCCTCTTCCGGATTTCTTCCGCCATCCGGTCAAAGGTCTTGGCGCGCCACCAATACACCCATGCCCATATCCATGTCATAAAGATTTGCGCAAAAGCCAACCACCATCCCCACGGCAGCCCGTACAGCGGCGAAGAGCGGTTCACCCATTGCGGCATCACACCGATGGCCAACGGAAGCAGAAAATACACCATCGAAAAACAGACCGTAGACGTCACCAAAAACAGGCGTTTTTGCCGGAGCAACTGTTGAAAAAGCGACGTCTCCGTCACCATTCCCGCTTTTGTTTTGTGCCCCACCCTTCTTCCCCCCTTGCATCGACGAGTGTCGGTTTTTGTATTTTTATTGTAATAAAATGTACCATGATTCGGACAGCTTCGCCAACTGGAAAACTCTTGTGTCCAATCTGTTGCCAATGTATGAAATTGTTGCAAAGCCGGTTTTTTCTCGCGCGCGAAACCAGTATAATGATGAGACCATGAACTATCCGAATATGAGAGGAGCCGGTTGCGATGACCGTCAAAATGAAACATCGCAAACAGTACCATTGGATGGCGTTTCGGACACCGAGCGGGGAAGAACTGCTCATTGAAGGGCCGGTCCCGCCGGAAACCGCCGCCCGTTATCCGTTGCATCCGGAATGTGATGCCTTTCGCATCCCGGAAAAACAACATGAAGCGCTGGTGGAGATCGCCGGTTTTGAAGAAGCCCGCGTCATCATCGCCCACAACGACACGACCACAGTCGGATACGTCACCTTTTTGCATCCCGACCCGATGGAAAGCTGGTCCGACAGCCAACTGGAAGAACTGTTGGAGTTGGGGGCCATTGAAATTGCACCGGCCTATCGCAAAGGCGGTTTGGCCAAGGCGCTCCTCAAAGTGGCCTTCATGGACCCCAACATGGAAAATTACATCGTCTTTACGACTGAATATTGCTGGCACTGGGATTTAAAACGCACCGGCCTGTCGGTCTGGGAATACCGGGACGTAATGGAAAAAGTGATGAACAGTGCCGGTTTGGTCTGGATGCCCACGGATGACCCGGAAATTTGCTCCCACCCGGCCAACGCGTTGATGGTCCGCATCGGGAAAAACGTCCCGCAGTATGCGGTGGAGGCCTTCGACCGACTCCGGCTCCGCCGCCATTACGTAGTGTAACGAGGAATGGCATGTTATAATAAACTTAATTGCCGAAACTGCATGCCAAAACCGGCGGAACCGACAGATACGCATATGGGAGAAGGATCATGGTCATCGAACATTGCGTTTTTGTGTACAGTGATGATTTCCAAACGTACAAATTTCACGATCGGCATCCGTTTAATCAAAAACGGTTGCTCTTGACACTGGATTTGATGCAGCACATGAGACTGATTCGGCCAAGCCAAATCATCACCCCGCGGATGGCCACCGAAGAAGAGCTGGCCATCATTTTGGATCGGCAGTTCATCGAGGTAGTGCGCCGCTTGGACCCGGCTGAAAAAGAATCGCCTCCGGCCATCGATCCGGAAGAATTCGGGCTCGGCACCGAAGACGTACCGATTTTTCCCGGCATGTACAAAGCCAGCCTGCTCAGCACCGGGGCGACATTGACGGCGGCCGAATTGGTCATGGAAGGAAAAGTCAAACACGCCTTGAATTTGGGCGGCGGGTTGCATCACGGCTTGCGGAACAAAGCAGCGGGCTTTTGCATTTTCAATGATGCCGCCGTGGCCATCGCCCATTTGCTCAAAATGTACCAAGCCCGGGTGCTGTACATCGACACCGATGCCCATCACGGCGACGGCGTTCAGTGGCTGTTTTACGACAACCCGCACGTCATGACCGTCTCCATTCACGAAACGGGACGATACCTTTTCCCCGGCACGGGCGAGATCCATGAACGGGGTACCGGCGCAGGGCTCGGATACAGTGTGAACTTGCCGTTGGACGCGTTTACCGAGGACGATTCGTACCTGGACATGATCCACCAGCTGTTGCCTGCTGTCGTGCGCAGTTTCCGCCCGGACATCATCGTCAGTCAACACGGTTGCGACGCGCACCGTTTTGATCCGCTCACCCATCTGGCCACGTCCATGCGCGTCTTTCAAGCCATACCGAAACTCATTCACGAACTGGCCCACGAATATTGCGACGGGCGATGGATCGCCCTCGGCGGCGGCGGCTATGACATTTGGCGGGTCGTTCCGCGCGCTTGGACGTTGTTGTGGGCAGAAATGAACGACATCCATCTCCAAGACCAACCGTTGCCGTCCGGCTGGATCGGGCGCTGGAAAGCGGAAAGCCCCGTCAATTTGCCGCCCCGTCTTTTTGACCCGCCGATGAAACCGATTCCACGCCGCGCCGAAATTGAAGCGAAAAACCGACGCACATTGGAACAGCTGTTGTGGTACGTGCCGAAAGGTTGAGCACCAACGAAAAGAACTTGCTACCGGAAAAAAGAAGGCACACGGCGGTTGCTCCTCTCCCGCCTTGTGCCTTTTCTCGTTCCTCACTCTTCCTTCGTTTCCCGGGGTTTGGTCGATTCCCGTTCAATCAACTGATGCAGCAAAATGACCCGCTGTTCCTCAATCGGCTCGTGATTCATAAACTTGGTCAACAGCCGCATGGCCACCGCACCCAGGTCATACATCGGCTGGGCAACGGTCGTGAGTTTCGGCCGCACCATCCAGGCCAACGGCACGTTGTCGTAACCGATGACCTCGATGTCGTCAGGGACATTTAATCCTTTGTCTTGGATGGCGTGAATCGCCCCGACGGCCATCTCATCGCTGGCGCAGAAAACCGCCGTCGGCGGATCTTCCAGCTCCAGCAACTCTTTCATGGACGCATAACCCGATTCGTAACGATAATCGCCGATCCGCACCAGCGATTCGTCAAAGGGGATGTGGGCCGTATCCAACGCTTCCCGGTATCCTTCATATTTGGCCAGCCCTTTTTGCGGTTCTTCCAACGAACCGCCGATAAAGGCGACGCGCCGGTGACCGCCTTCAATCAAATAATGGGTCGCTTCCGATGCCGCCAGGCGATGATTGATGTTGACGGCCGGAAAACGCCGTTTCTCATCCCGGGTCGCACAGAGAACGACCGGCACTTGGGCGCTTTCAAACACTTGTTCGTGTTCCGGCGTGATCAACCGCCCCATGAACAACAATCCGTCCACTTGTTTTTCCAGGAACGTATTCACCAAGTCCAGCTCTTTCGGTTTCTGTTGGTCGGAGTTGCCCAAGACGATGTTGTAATGGTACATTTTGGCAATGTCTTCGACGCCCCGAGTCACTTCAGCGTAAAACGGGTTGGAAATGTCCGGAATGACGACACCGACGGTGGTCGTTTTTTTGCTGGCCAAGCCCCGGGCGACGGCATTCGGCCGATATCCGAGCCGCTCGATGGTTTCCATCACTTTTTTGCGGGTCGACGGCTTGACGTTGGGGTTCCCGTTCACCACCCGGGAAACGGTGGCCATGGAGACGCCCGCCTCCCGAGCTACATCATAGATGGTCACGCTCATTCGGCATCGACACCTCTTTCATGACCGTTTTACCAGTTACGCCTTGACAACCGACGGCTTTTCAATGAATCCCGCCTCTTGCAACCCTTTCATCAGATCTGCAAATTGCGCCAGGTCGAGCTGTTGGTTGGCGTCCGACAGCGCCACCGCCGGGTTCGGATGCACTTCCACCATAATCCCGTCGGCCCCAGCCGCCAAGGCCGCTTTGGCGATGGGCAACACGATGTCCCGGCGGCCGGTGGAGTGGCTGATGTCCACCAAGACCGGCAAATGGGTTTCCTGCTTGAGAATCGGGACGGCCGATATGTCCAGGGTGTTTCGGGTCGCCTTCTCGTATGTGCGAATGCCCCGCTCGATGAGCATCACGTACTCATTGCCTTGGGACAAGATATACTCGGCGGCATACATGAACTCTTCCATCGTCGCCGCCAGACCCCGCTTCAACAAGATCGGCTTGCGCATTTTCCCCGCTTCTTTCAGGAGCGAGAAGTTTTGCATGTTCCGGGCGCCGATCTGAATGACGTCCACGTATTCCGACGCCTGCTCCAAGTCGCCCGGCGTCATGACCTCACTGATGACGTACAGGCCGAACTCATCCGCCACCCGGCGCAAAATTCGCAAGCCTTCAATCCCCAAGCCTTGGAAATCGTAAGGCGATGTGCGCGGTTTAAAGGCTCCGCCCCGCAACAGCTTCACGCCGTGGCGGACAAGAGCTTCCGCCACCGCCCGCACTTGTTCTTCGGTCTCTACCGAACACGGCCCGGCAACAATGGCCGGTGCATGGGGCTCGCCCAACACCACATCCCCGATGGGCACGTGGGTATTCGTCGGCTTCCGCTTCCGGCTGACGAGCAGGGCTTCTTTGCTGTCGTCTTTTTGCAAATGGAGGCTCGCTTTGAAAATTTCCTTGAACAGATGTCGGATCGTCGCATCGTCAAAAGGCCCTTCGTTCATCTCCACCAGCTTGGCCAACATTTCCGCTTCCCGCACGGGGTCGTACCGTTCGACACCCTGCTTTTCCTTCAACTGGCCGATTTTCTCGACGACGGCTGCCCGCTCATTGAGCCATTTCAGCAACTGGAGGTTAATCTCGTCGAGACGTTTGCGCAACGACTCCAAGCTTTCCCCTTGAAGACCGCTTCCTGCCAATTCCTCTCCACTCCCTCAATCGATACACCTTATTTTTCCCATTATAACGAATTTGTCCCACGACGTCACGTATGCCGCTCCAGCCCTTCGCAGTTTTACCTGGCGGGGGAGAACGGTATAATTGGGATTGGAAAATGCCAGCAAACAATCGAGGTGAATCAACTTGGCGAACACGGTTATCGTCATGAAAGGCGATCAGACCGGACAGGAACTGCTGGAAGAGGCCTTGCGCATTTTGTCTCCCCAAGTCATCGGCTTTGAAGTGTTGTTGGAGACGTACGACTTGAGCCTCGAAAACCGGCGAAAAACGAAAAACAAAGTGGTGTATGAAGCGGCCCAGGCCATGAAACAAGCGGGCTATGGCCTGAAAGCAGCCACTATCACGCCGGAAGAAAAAGGCGACGTCGGCAGCCCCAACGCCATTTTACGCGAAGAAATTGACGGCAAGGTCATCGTCCGCACCGGCCGCCGCATTCCCGGCATCGTTCCCTTGGCCGGCTTGCATGCGCCCATCTCCGTCGTCCGCATGGCTGTCGGCGATGCTTACGGCGCCAAGGAATGGCGGGAAGGGGAAGGTTTGGAAGAGGTCGCCTACCGGACCGAATCCATCGATCGGCGCACGTGCCGGGCCGTGGCCGAATACGCCTTTCAACAAGCCAAGCGGATGCGCGCCAAAGTGTTCGGCGGGCCCAAATATACCGTCAGTCCCGTCTATGAAGGCATGCTGAAGGAAGAAATGGATGCCGCCAGCCGCCGACACCCGGAGGTCGAATACGAACCGCAGCTCATTGACGCCACCTACGCCCTCCTCGTCTCTTCCGGCGGCGAACCGCTGGTCATTCCGGCCTTGAACCGGGACGGCGACTGCCTCAGCGATCTCGTGCTACAACTGTTCGGCAGCATTGCCGGTGCCGAGTCCTTGCTGCTCAGCCTCGACGACAATCTGCAAACCCGGGTGGTGATGGCCGAAGCGCCGCACGGCACGGCACCGTCGTTGTACGGAAAAAACATCGCCAACCCCATGGCCATGATTTTGGCTTGTGCTTCCCTGTTAAACCATTTTCCCGACAACGAGGCCCACATAGCTGCCCGCGCCATCTATGAAGGAACCATCGAAGTCGTCCGGGAAGGCACGCGCACGCCGGATTTGGGAGGGACCGCCACCACATCGGACTTCGTCACGGCGGTCATCAAAAAAGTGCAGACCAAACTAGACGCTTGGGATGCCATCCATTACGGACTGTAAGTTTCAATGGAAGAACGATTCGGACCAGGCCCGCAGCGCCTCCCGAATCTCCTCTACCCATTGTTCGTCCTGCAAAGATCGGGCCAAAATCAGCAAATCCAACAATTCGTCGATCTTCATCCGGCGCCAGGCATCCCGCCAATCTTCCGGAATGTGGTGCGATGCGCCGGCCGCCTCCACCAGTTCCTGGGTAAACGCCGACACGTCCTGAAAAGCTACGAGTTGGGAGCCCGGCCGTTCTCCCAACTCTTTCAGCAACGCTTTCAATTCCGGTTTCACTTCTTCCAGCACCTGGGTTCGTCCACAGGCGCGGCAGGAAGCGACCGGAACGTTTTTTATTTCTACTTGGCCTTGATAAACCAAGGTGCGAAGCTCAATTTCCATCCTCTGTCCGCATTGACAACGATCTTCCATGGCAAATCCCAACCATCCTTTCATTTCCAGCCCATTTCTCGCGAATGCTTGTCGTTGCTCATCCGTCTAATGGATTCGCGATGGATGGTTGAAATCCTGCCATCAAATCATAGTACTTATTGGCATCCGTGTTGAAACATGGCTTAAGCAAACACTTCGGTTCTCCTCGGCCGACGACGGGCCACACCGGTCCGGATGGCCGCCTCGATGACCGCATCTCGAACCCGTTCCACCACTTGTTGATGGAAGACGCTCGGAATAATGTACGACTCGTTCAGTTCGTCATCGCTCACCACCGACGCGATGGCTTTGGCGGCCGCCATTTTCATCTCTTCATTAATTTCACTCGCCCGGCAGTCCAGCGCGCCCCGGAAAATCCCCGGGAAACAGAGCACGTTGTTGATCTGGTTCGGAAAATCGGAACGGCCGGTCGCCATCACCCGCACATACGGCGCCGCTTCGATGGGGTCAATTTCGGGCACCGGGTTGGCCATGGCAAACACAATCGGATCCCGGGCCATTTTTTTCACATCGTCCACGGTCAGCGTGTTGGGCTGGGACACCCCGATGAAAACGTCAGCGCCGACGATCGCATCGGACAACGTCCCCTTCACGTTTTCCGGGTTCGTATTTTCGGCAAACCAGCGGTGGTTGTACTGCGTATAGTTGCCGTTCCGCTCGATGACCCCGGCCCGGGCCACGCCGATCAAATTTTTCACGCCGGCATTGAGCAGCATTTTCGCAATGGCCACACCGGCGGCCCCGGCACCGGCAATGACGACGGTGATTTCATCAATCCGCTTATTGACAATTTTCAGTGCATTGTACAAACCGGCCAGCGTCACGACAGCCGTCCCGTGCTGGTCGTCGTGGAACACCGGAATGTCCAGTTCTTGTTTTAACCGTTCTTCGATTTCAAAGCAACGGGGAGATGAAATGTCTTCCAAATTGATGCCGCCAAAAGCCGGTGCAATGAGCTTCACCGTCCGGACGATTTCGTCCGGGTCTTTCGTATCCAAGCAAATGGGCACCGCATCCACACCGGCAAACTGTTTGAACAGGACCGCTTTTCCTTCCATGACCGGCAAAGCAGCCTTCGGCCCGATATCGCCCAAACCGAGCACGGCGGTCCCGTCGCTGACCACGGCCACCGTATTCCGCTTCATCGTAAAGGTAAAGGCCAAATTTTCGTCCTGATGGATGGCCGTGCTGACCCGGGCCACACCCGGCGTGTACACCCGTGACAGATCGTCGCGGTTTTTAATCGGAAACTTCGGCTGCATCTCCAGTTTTCCGCCCAAGTGCATCATGAACACCGAGTCGGAAACATGGATCAGGCGAATCCCGGGAATTTGTTTGACCTTTTCGACAATACGGTCGGCCATTTGCTGGTCTGCCACCGTAATGGTCAAGTCCCGCACCGTATACTCGGCCGTGGACTCGATCATGTCAATCCCCACTAAATCCCCGCCAAGCTCGCTAATCTCGGACACGACCGTAGCAAACAGCCCCGGCGGCGTAAATTCCAATCGGAGAATCAAATTTGGATTCGTTCTCGTCGGCAATGTCATCCACGGCTTCCTCCTTTTCTCGTTCTAGGCAACACCACACGACATGTTGGTCTTGCCCCAGTGCGGTTTTACACCCTCTTGGTAAACTTGACATGTAGAATACCACATTCCGGAACAGCTGCATAGATCTTTTTTTAATGGTTGTATTATAACAGATAAATTTTTTTGTATCTATTACATGACATCTCCCGTCAAAAAATTGTCGTTTTTTTCTTTAAATAATTTCCGTTCCCGGATGCAGCGGCAAATCCGCGATATCGGGCGCAATCCCCCACGGACATCATCAACATTTGTTCGGCATCCGTTGCAGCCAAAATCCGGCGCCATTATAATAACTAACAATCTGTACCGAAATATGTAGAAAGGATATGACCCATGTCGCGCACGTGGTTGTACGTACTACTGACAAGCGTCATGATTACGTGGGGCCTCAATGTCATCGCCGTCAAATGGATCATCGGCGCTTTCACTCCATTGACGATTACGGCCGTCCGCATCTTCATCGCCTCTTTGTCCCTGTTGCCGATCTTGCTGCTCCGCCGCCTCATCCAACGGCTGAATCGCAAAGAACTGCTCTACTTGTCCCTCATCACCCTGACCGGTGTGTTCGTGCATCACTTTTGTCTGGCCGTGGGCCTGGCCCAAACTTCGTCCGCCAACGGCGGATTGATTCTCGGCACCGTTCCCATCGTCACTTCCATCTTGGCCGCTGTTTTATTGGGCGTTCGGCTTTCCTTCTTCCGGATTGCCGGCTTGTTGTCCGGATTTTTTGGCGTTTTGTTGATCATGCTGACGCAACATAGCGATACATGGCATTTTTCATGGGGCGATCTGTTCGTGTTTTTGGCCGTGCTCGCCCAGGCCATCAGTTTTATCTTCATTAAAAAAGTGACCGCCACCATGGAAGCGGCAGCGGTCACCGGTCTGAGCCAACTGTTCGGCTCCCTCCTGCTTTTTTTCGTTGCCTTGTCGCTGGAGCCCCACGGACTGGCCAGTCTGCGGGAAGGTACGCTGTTCGACTGGTGCGTTGTCCTGGCCTCCGGCGTGTTGGCCACCGGCATGGGCCATTTCATCTATAACACCGCCATTCAAAAAGTCGGGACGGTGGAAGCAGCGGTCTTTCTCAACATGACGCCTTTCTTCTCCTTGTTGGGTTCGGTTGTCCTGCTCGGCGAAACGTTGCTGGCTCAACATTGGATCAGCTTTCTCTGTGTCGCGGCCGGCGTGTTTCTCGGCACGGGAATCGCCGACGAATGGATGTGGAACAAAAAATGGCAGCGGCCGTCGACTTTGGACAGCAATCGCTGACATTTAGGTGTACCAGCCAGAGTGAAATTTGCGGAAAGACCATCACCGGAAACAGAAATCCTCAGATCGCTTTCAATGTCGGCTGCCAACGCTCCCGCAAAGGCACTTTGGGCAGACCGACGTACCCTTTCCGGTACCCGAAGACTTGAAAGGATTGATGTTCCGCACCCAAGGCGGTCAAGTGTTGGAGCCGCAACAGCCAATAAAAAACCTTTATTCGTTTCCCAAATACTGATACGCATGGACCGCAAATTCCAGCGCCAATCGTTTTTCCGGCGCCATAAAATCGCTGCCCAGCAATTCTTCCAGCTTCTGAAGGCGATGATACAACGTCTGGCGGACGACAAACAGCTTTTCTGCCGTCTCCTGCTTGGAACCCCGGCAGGCGAGATACGTCGCCAACGTCTGCAACAACTCGCCGCCCTTCTGACGGTCGTAATCGATGACCGGCTGCAAATAATCTCGCACAAAACGTCGGAGTTCGTCCTTGGATAAGGCGTGCATCAAGCGGTAAATGTACAAGTCTTCATACAGCGGTCCCATTGGCTGGCCCAGCCGCTCCGACATGGCCAGCACTTGTTGCGCGTCCCGAAAGCTTTGGGGAATCCCCATCACGTCTTCGACCATTTGTCCGACTCCGAAGGACGTCAACGGAAAGTCGATTTCTTCCTTCTCGGCGGTCTGTTTGACGCGTTCCATCGCCTTGCGGATGCGGGTCTTCCAACAGTTACTTTGTCGTTTGTCGATGAGTACAAAGATCAACGCACCGTCCCGGGCGGTAGACAAAGCAATCCATCCGTGTTGTTCGAAAATGGAACGGGCGATGAATGCCACATGCAACAATTTAGATTCGTAAGAGGAGCTGAAAAACGCGGG
>PKQY01000100.1 GCA_017577895.1 Bacillota bacterium | reverse complement strand
TGTTCCGGCGTGCGGTTTTTGGGAATGCGGCCGGCCTCCTCCAAATGGGGCACCGCCAGCGCCGTCACCCGATCCAAATCGGCTTTCTTGAGATATTGATTATTCATCCACGCCAGTTTTTGTGTATCAAAGACAGCGGGACTTTTCGAGACGCGGGATAAGGAAAACAGACGAATCAGTTCGTCTTTGGAAAAGATTTCTTGTTCGCCTTCCGGCGCCCATCCCAACAGCACCAAAAAGTTCAGCAGCGCCTCCGGCAAATACCCCAATTCCCGGTATTGCTCGATGAATTGGATGATGGTCTCGTCCCGTTTGCTCATCTTTTGCCGCTTTTCGTTCAAGATGAGGGACACATGGGCAAACACCGGCACCGGCCAGCCCATGGCCTCGTAGATGAGCACTTGCCGGGGCGTGTTGGACAAATGTTCTTCCCCGCGGATGACGTGGGTGATCTTCATGAAATGATCGTCCACGACGACCGCCAAGTTGTACACCGGAATGCCATCGGGCCGCACGATGACAAAGTCGCCGATGTCGCTGGAATGGAACCGCACTTCCCCGCGCACTTCATCCTGGATGACGATCCAATGATCTTCCGGCACGCGAAAGCGAATGGACGGCCGGCGGCCTTCGGCTTCCAACCGGCGCCGTTCGGCCTCGGTCAAATGGCGGCAACGGCCGTTGTAGCGGGGCATCTCCCCGGCGGCTTGCTGCTGCCGGCGCACCGCTTCCAGCTCTTCTTCCGTACAATAGCAAGGGTAGGCTTTCCCTTCATCCAACAACTGTTGGACGACTTCTCGGTATAAATGAAGCCGTTCCATAGACCGGTACGGCCCGTACGGGCCGCCCACATCCACCGATTCGTCCCAATCGAGGCCGAGCCAGCGCAACCCTTCCAGCTGCGTCTCTTCCGCCCCCGGCACGTTCCGCTCCTGATCCGTATCCTCAAACCGGATGATGAACTTCCCGCCTTGACTGCGGGCAAACAGCCAGTTGAACAGGGCCGTGCGGGCCCCGCCGATGTGCAAATGCCCCGTCGGACTGGGGGCGTAACGTACCCGTACCGTATCGCTCAATTTCCATCCTCCTCTTGCCGCAACAACACCACTGCCTGGGCGGCCACCCCTTCTTTGCGGCCGACAAATCCCAGCGTTTCGGTCGTGGTCGCTTTCACGTTCACTTGCGAGAGTTCGGCTTCCAACAGCCGGGCTAAATTGTTCCGCATTTCTGGTATATACGGCGCCAATTTCGGCGCCTGCGCCAGGATGGTGGCATCCAAATTCCCGAGCCGATATCCCCGCGCCTTGGCCATGGCCCACACGCGGGCCAACAAGCGGCCGCTGTCGGCGTCTTTGTACTGCGGATCCGTATCGGGAAAATGCTGCCCGATGTCTCCTTCGCCCAAGGCCCCCAGCACCGCATCGGCCACCGCGTGATACAGCACGTCGGCGTCGGAATGCCCGAGCAATCCCATTTCGTACGGGATGTCCACCCCGCCGATAACGCAGCGGCGGCCGGACGCCCACTGGTGCACGTCAAAGCCGATTCCGATGCGCATCGTCCGCTTCCCTCCGCTGTTTGACGATCCACTCGGCCAAAATCATATCTTGTGGAACCGTCAGTTTGATATTTTCCTCATCTCCCGGCACCACCGCCACCGGATACCCGGCCCACTCCATCACCGACGCGTCGTCGGTAAAGCGGCCGCCGGACGCCATCGCCCGACGGTAAACCTCCCGCAAGACTTGTGTCCGGAACGCTTGCGGCGTCTGGGCGGCCCGCAAATGTTCCCGGGCTGGCGT
>PKQY01000033.1 GCA_017577895.1 Bacillota bacterium | reverse complement strand
GTTTACGTCGACACCGACGGGACGTTGCGGGAGATGAACCCGGCGGCGGAGAAACTGCTGGGCATATCCGTACATGACGCCCTCGGCCGGCCGGCGCGGGAACTCGTCCCGGAACTGCAAGTGGAAGAGGTCTTTGAACGGGGCGAGCCGCTGTTGAACGTGGTGCAAAAAGGGAAAAAAGGCATGCTCCTCGTCAACCGCATTCCCGTGATTTATCAAGGGAAGCAAATCGGGGCCGTGGCCACGTTTCAAGACGCCGACATGATTCAGCAGGCGGAAAAGGCGATTCGCAAACGGGTTCACCACAAAGGCCTGGTGGCCAAGGCGACGTTTGAGCACATTGTGGGACGCAGCGCCGCGTTGCAGAAGGCCATTCAAAAGGCCCGCCATTACGCCGCCTCCGATGCGACGGTCCTCATCCGCGGCGAGACCGGGACGGGGAAGGAGTTGTTTGCCCAGAGCATCCACAATGCCAGCCGCCGGCGCCAACATCCGTTTGTGGCGGTCAACTGCGCGGCTTTGCCGGAGTCGCTGTTGGAAAGCGAGTTGTTTGGCTATGAAGAAGGCGCCTTTACCGGGGCGAAAAAGGGCGGCAAGCCCGGCCTGTTCGAACTGGCCCACCGGGGGACGCTGTTTCTCGACGAAGTCGGGGAGATGTCGCTGAGGCTTCAGGCCCGCTTGCTGCGGGTGTTGCAGGAAAAAGAGGTCATGCGCATCGGCAGTGAGACCATCATCCCCATTGACGTCCGGGTGGTGGCGGCGACGAATCGGGATTTGAAGGTGATGGTGGAAGAAGGGACGTTTCGCCGCGACTTGTACTATCGCTTGAACGTCTTGTCGTTGGAGCTGCCGCCGTTGCGCCAACGCCTGGACGACTTGCCGGAGTTGTTGCGGCACTTGTTGGAAAAATACGGCATGGCTGAAGAGAAGCGGGCAGAGGTGCTGGCCCGTTTTCCCGCTTTGTTGAGCCGGTACGACTGGCCCGGTAATGTACGGGAATTGGAAAATGTCGTGGAGCGCATGACCGTTTTGGCAGAAGGCGGGTTTTCCGTCGACGAGATGTTGCAAGAAATTGTCCGCGAATTGTTGCCCGATGAGCCAGCGTTGGACCAACCGGCCCTGGCCAAAGAGGTGGAAAGTTGGGAGCGGCAGCGCATCTTGCAAGTGTTGTCGGAAGTGGACGGAAACAAGACGAAGGCGGCCCGCCGGTTAGGCATCAGCCGCAGCACGCTGTGGCGAAAAATGCGGGCGTATTCATTGGACATGGATGGCTAGTTCCATCGGAACCACGCCGGTCCGGCAGAACGGATCGGCGTTTTTGTTTTATCTACAAAACAACTGTTTCAAGACAAGCGTTTCATTTATAATACACACATGTGGCCGTGAGGCCGGGGGCCGCCGGTCCTCGGTGTGACCAGGAGGGGAACGCCGCGGCTTTGAGGGGCGCTTCCGGTTCTTTTCGAAGAAATGGGCTAAAGAATTGGTATAAAAATTGCAAGAGCAGCGTAGGGAAACTACAGCATCGGGGAGGTTGGACCATGACGCAAAAACTGCCATTGGAAGATATTCGGGTGTTGGAGTTGGGGACGTTGTTGGCGGGGCCGTTTTCCGGGCGGCTGTTGGGGGATTTTGGTGCCGAAGTGATCAAAATTGAACCGCCCGACAAGCCGGATCCGATGCGGCAATGGGGGCAGCAAAAAGACGGCCACGGCCTGTGGTGGCCGATTCAATCCCGAAACAAGAAGTCCATTACCCTCAATTTGCGGGAGAAGCGGGGGCAGGAGATTTTCCTCGAGCTGGTCAAAAAGTCCGATGTCGTCATTGAGAATTTCCGACCCGGGACGATGGAAAAGTGGAATTTGTCCTACGAACGGCTGCGGGAAGTGAACAAGCGCATCATCATGGTGCGCACCTCCGGGTTCGGTCAGACGGGGCCGTATAAACACCGAGCCGGTTTCGGGAGTATCGGCGAAGCCATGGGCGGCTTGCGGTACGTCACCGGCTTTCCGGATCGGCCGCCCACCCGCATCGGCATCAGCATCGGCGATACGTTGGCGGCCATGTTTGCGGTCATCGGCACGTTGGTGGCCTTGCACGAGCGGGAGCGTTCCGGCGAAGGCCAGGTGGTGGACACGGCGTTGTACGAAGCGGTGTTTGCGGTCATGGAGAGCATCGTGCCGGACTATTTGTTGGCCGGTTACGTGCGGGAGCGGATGGGCAACAAGTTGCCGGGGGTGGCGCCGTCTAACATTTATAAGACGAAAGACGGGACGTATGTGGTCATCGGCGCCAACGCGGACAACGTGTTCCGCCGGTTGTGCGAAGCCATGGGGCGGCCGGAGCTGAGTGACGATCCGCGTTTCAGCACCCACCATGCCCGGGGAGCCAACATGGACGAGTTGGACCGCATCATCGAGGAGTGGACGTCGACGCTGACGGTGGAGGAATGCCTGGCCATCTTGGAAGAAAAAGGGGTGCCGGCCGGCAAAATTTACAGCGCCAAAGACATCGTCGAGGATCCCCATTATTTGGCCCGGGAGATGATCGTGCGCGTGCCGCACCCGGTTTTGGGCGAGTTTCCGATGCCGGGCATCGTGCCGAAACTGAGCCGCACGCCGGGACGCATCAAAGAACCGGGGGCGGAGGTCATGGGCAAACACAACGAGGAAGTTTACGGCCAGCTGTTGGGGTACGGGCCCGACGTGTTGGCGCAACTGAAGAAAGAGAACATCATTTAAGAGTCGGTTCAGAGTCGGCGAATAAGGACCGGCGAAGAGGGGCCGGTTATTGGATCGCAGAAGTGTCGGTGGTTGGGTATCGGTGACGAATTTGCGGAGAAAGAAGGGGGAAATCCGTGATTCACGTGTGTGAAGTCGGGCCCCGGGACGGGCTGCAAAACGAAAAAAAACATTTGACGCCGTTGCAGCGGGCGGCTTTGATCAACCGGTTGATCGACGCCGGAGTGAAAAAGATTGAAGCGGTGTCGTTCGTCAATCCGAAAGTGGTGCCGCAGATGAGCGAGCCGGAGGAAGTGCTCCGCCATGTCCATCGCCGGGAAGGTGTCATCCTGGCGGGGCTCGTCTTGAGCCCGAAGGGCCTGGAGCGGGCGCTGGCTACCGATTTGGACGTGTTCCATTTGACCATGGCCGTCTCCGACACGTTTAACCAGCGGAATGCCCGTAGGACGGCGGAACAGTCGGCGGCCGAAATTGAAGCCATGATCCGGACGGTCCGTGCCGCCGGAAAAGACTGCGTGGCGGTGTTGGGGACTTCTTTTGGATGTCCGTTTGAAGGAGCCGTGCCGCCGGAGCGGGTGTTGGGGTTTGCCGAGCGGTTTGTGAAAGCCGGTTGCTCGGCCGTCACGCTGGCGGATACGACGGGGATGGCCCATCCGCGTCAAGTCCAACAGATGGTGCGGCAGTTTCGGGATGCGTTGGGCGACGATGTGGCCCTGGGACTGCACTTTCATAACACCCGCGGGTTAGGGCTGGCCAACGTCTTTGCCGGGTACGAGGCGGGAGTGCGCATCTTTGACGCCTCGGTGGGCGGCACCGGCGGATGTCCGTTTGCCCCCAAAGCGGTGGGCAATGTGTGCACCGAAGACATGGTCCACATGTTCCATGCCATGGGCGAAGAGACGGGCATTCAGCTTGAACGGTTGATCGAGACGGCCCGTTGGCTGGAGCAACTGTTGGAACGGCGGCTGGACGGCATGATGATGAAAATATGAAAATATAGTTTCATTATTGAACCATATGTTGCATCATATTATATCGATCGTGAAACAGGGTAAGGACTGGGAAGCGGGGGCTAGAAGGGCGGAAAGTGCGTCAGTTTCAGCGGTTGGCCATAGCGGCGGTCCAAACAGGAACATTGGCATGAAAGTTGCTATATAACAGGGTTGTCATTTTTACCCAAATATGAACAAAAGGGGGAAGGATGCGTTGAAGGAACGCGTGACAGCGAAAAAGTGGCGCTGGCTCTGGCCGACCGTCCTGGCGTTGATGATGGTGTTGTTGACAGCCTGCGGCAACAGCGCCGGCACGCCAGCGGAAAGCGGCAGTGCCGACAGCAATGGGGGCACGTCGCAGCAGGTAGACGAGATTGAAATTACAGTGACCCATTATCCGACCGGCTTGTATGCGGTTCCATACATCGTCGGCATAGAAGAAGGGTTCTTTGAAGAAGAAGGCATCCGCATCAAAAACATCATGGGCAGCAGCGGCGGCGGAACGACGGTCCGCAACGTGTTGTCAGGGAAGCTGCCCTTTGGTGAAGTGTCTACCGCAGCTGCCATTCAGTCGTATTTGGCCGGAGCGCCCATCAAAATTGTGGCGGGCGGCGTGCAAAGTCTCAGCGATCTCGTTTACTTGACCCGCAAAGATGCCGACTTTGAAAAACCGCAAGATTTCATTGGTCACAAATGGGGGTACACGACGCCCGGTTCGGTGACCGAGACGGTCTCCCGGCTTATTTTCAGCTCCTTGGGCATCGGCAAAGATGAGGTCGAAATGGTCGCCACCGGCGGTATCAACGAAGGGCTGACCTTGTTGGAGCAAGGCGAAGTGGATTCGGCCCTCATGTTGGAACCGGCTTATTCGGTGGAAAAAGACAAGTGGAAAACGCTGTTCCGGGCGTCCCAATACGTGCCCCATTTCCAACAGAGCGTCATTGTGACCAGTCCGCAAATCATTGAAAACAATCCCGATTTGGTGGAGCGGTTCCTGAGGGCTTACCGGAAGTCGGTGGAATGGACGTACGCCCATCCGGAAGAAGCCGCCAAGTATTTTGCAAAAACCGCCGAAATTGACGAAGCAGCTTCCATTTCTGCCGTGGCCGAGGTGGCGGCCTTCGAACACTGGAGCCCGGTGATTTTGCCCGAGTCCATGAAGCAAGTGCTCGTCGGCATGCAAGCGGTGGGGACGCTGAAAAACCCGGATGACATCGACTGGAACGACTTGCTGGATCAACGGTTTTTGGCGGAAGACGAGCGGTTGGATATCGAAGCGTTGAAGCAGTAAGACATGCCCTGAAAACGAGAATACGTTTCCGGTCCTGGGGACCGGGAACGTATTCTTCTATTGGGCGCCATCGACAATTGGGCATCTTCGCAATGAAAATTCAAGTATGAAATGAGGGGGATTTTTTCTTGGCGACACCTTTACTGGCTGTGGAGCATGTGACGAAAGTGTATTCCAATGGTGCGCAAGAAGTGGTGGCGTTGAAAGACATCACCATCACGGTGGAGAAAGGGGAATTTATTTCCATCGTCGGGCCCAGCGGCTGCGGGAAAACGACGCTGTTGGAAATTTTGTGCGGCTTGCGGACGCCGACCAGCGGCACGGTGAAAATTAAAGGGGAGACGGTGACCGGTCCCCATCCGGCCATCGGCATCGTGTTTCAGGAAGAGTCGACGTTCCCGTGGCGGACCGTGTTGGAAAATGTGGAGTTCGGGTTGCAGATGCGGGGCGTCCCCAAAGCCGAGCGGCGGGAGCGGGCCCGACACATGATCGCCCTTGTCGGGCTGGCCGGTTTTGAGAACGCCTACCCGTACCAGTTGTCCGGCGGAATGAAGCAACGGGTGGCCATCGCCCGGACGTTGGTGACCGAACCGGAAATCGTCGTCATGGACGAACCGTTCGGCGCGTTGGATGAGCAGACGCGGCTCATTTTGGGCGGGGAATTGTTGAAAATCATGGACAAAACCCAGGCGACGGTCGTCCTGGTGACCCACAGCATTCAGGAAGCGGCGCTGTTGTCGGACCGCATCGTGATTTTGTCGGCCCGGCCGGGACGCATCAAAGAAGTGATTGTGAGCCCCTTGCCCAAACCGCGGGATGCGACCACCTTGACGACGCCGGAGTTTGCCGCCATCACCCAGCGCATCTGGTCGAGCTTGGAGGAAGAGGCGTTGATGTTCGGGAAAAATGCGCCGCAGGCGAAAGCCTCGTCGTCGTAGAACGGTTGACCAAGGGTCACGATGGAAGGGATGAGCATGAAAAAAGAACATCTCGTTCAGGGGCTGATTGTCGGAGGCTTGTTGGTCGTCTACGAATGGGCGGCCCGGGTTGGTTGGCTGGATCCGTTTACCTTCATCCCGTTTACCGAGATGGTCAAGGCCATGGTCGAAAGCGTGCTCGATCCGAAATTTCTCCAGGAGCACATCTTGCCCACCTTTTTGGAAATCGTCATCAGTTTTGTCGGGGCGGCCATCCTCGGGATCGGCATCGGCGTGTTGCTGTGGCGTTCGGATTTCTTACATTATGCCTTTCAACCGTACTTGTTGTTGTTTTATGCCATTCCGTTTTTTTCGATTTATCCCATCTTCATTTCGCTGTTCGGCACCGGACCGTTGCCGGTCATTTTGGTGGGCACCCTGTTTTCGGCGCCGGCGGTCATCACCAACACGGCCATCGGCTTCCGCGAGACGCGGCCCGTGTTCATCAAATACGGCCGCTCCTTGAATTTGTCGTTTTGGGAAATGCTCCGGTACATTTATTTTCCGTCGGCTTGGCCGTACATCTTTTCCGGGCTGAAGCTGGCGACGGCCTATTCCATCATCGGGGTCATCGCCACGGAATTCATTTTGTCGGCCCGGGGCATCGGCTACAGCATTTCGTACGCCTACAACAACTTTGACCTGTACAACATGTACGGCTACATCTTGTTGGTCATTGTCATCTCGTTGGTGTCCAACCTCACATTGGGAGCCATCGAAAAACGCCTGTTCCGACGGAATGCTTAATCGGGTGGGACGGAGGCGAGAAGGTGAACAAGAACAAACGGCAACAATGGTGGTTTGAGCTGGGCCGGTATTTGGTGCCGGTGTTGCTCATTGTGCTGTGGGAAATCATTTATTGGATCGTCGGCGATACGGCCATGGCGTCCCCGTGGCAAAGTGTCGTGGCGCTGTTTACGCATTTTCACGAATGGTTGCCCGACGTGGGGGAGACGCTCTTGGCCTTGCTCATTTCCTTCGTCATCGCCGCGGTCTTGGGCAGTGTGCTCGGGTTTTTCATCGGCCTCAACGGTTTTTGGACCCGCACGTTAGGTCCGTTGTTCATCGGTCTGTACTCCATCCCGAAAGTGACGCTGTACCCCATTTTCTTGCTCATCTTCGGGCTGTCACTGCAGGGGCGGGTGGCTTTTTCTGTTTTTCACGGCGTTTTTCCCGTGTTGATCATGTGCATGCAGGCGACCCAGATGGTGCCCAAGACGTATTTGAAAGTGGCCGAAGTGTATCGGCTCACCTTTTTTCAAAAGGCGCGGATGATTTTGATTCCGGCCATTATGCCGCAGTTGGTGGCCGGTTTGCGGATGGGATTCAGCCTTTGTTTTCTTGGGCTCATCATCGCCGAGATGTTCGCATCCAGCAAAGGGCTGGGCTTTAAGCTGATGCACTACATGTCGTTGAACCGCTCGGCATCCATTTTGGCGCTCATCTTGATCATCGTCTTCATCGCCTTTTTCTGCACGTTCTTGTTCTTGCTGTGGCAAGAACGGGTGGAGAAAAAAATCGGCAAGTCGAGCATCACCGCATCCTAATCTCCCGCTTGGAACCTTGGGGGCAAGCCGGTAAAATAAAAGAATATTCCGATGGAACGGGATGGGGTTCGTCTGATGAAAACGGCATGGGGCCGTGGAAGTGGACCGGAGGCCGACGGCTTGTCGGCGGCCTGGCGGATGCTCGGGTGGCTGCTATTGACGCAGTCGGCGGTGGCGTTGGTAGGAAGGAGTCTGGCGCCGTTGGCGCCGTTGATGGAAGACGAGTTACAGCTGAGCAAAGCGCAAGTGGGGCTGCTCACGGCGGCGTTGTTTTTGGGCCAGTCCCTGGTCAGTCTGCCCGCCGGCTTTTTGGCGGATCGCTACGGTACCCGCAGACTATTGCTCGTGTTGGCGCTTTGTCTCGGATGCAGTTTTGTCGTCGTCGCGCAGCTGGAACTCTTCTGGTGGATCGTTTTCTTCGTCGTCCTGGGCGGAATGGGGTACGGGGCCATGCATCCGGTGTCCAACCGGGGGATTATTTTTTGGTTTCCTTTGACGCGGCGCGGCACCGCCATGGGGTTGAAGCAGATGGGGGTCACGGTCGGTTCCGCCTTGGCGGTCTTGCTGTTGCTGCCGTTGGCTTTACAGATCGGTTGGCGGCTGACGATGGTGATGGCTTGCCTCGTGTTGTTCGCCATCGGCCTGGCGGCCTTTTGGGGATACCGGGATGTGCCCGGCAGCGAAGGCGGAACAGCGGCTTCGTTCCGTGCTTTTTTGGCTTCGGTCTTGCGCATGGCCCGCCACCGTCGGTTGTGGGCGATCAGCCTGTCGGCCTTTGGCTTGAGTGCAGCACAAATGTGTCTGACGACGTACGTTGTTTTTTTCGGCCACGAGCAGCTGGGCTACAGTTTGGTGGCGGCCGGGCTGTTGCTGTTGACATCGGAAGTGGGCGGCTCGCTCGGGCGCGTGCTCTGGGGCATCATCAGCGATCGGCTGTTCGGCGGCCGGCGAATCATTGTGTTGCTCATCATTACCTTGATGACGGCCCTCGGCAGTGTCGTGGCGGCTTTTTTGCCGGCGGGCGTGCCCTTTTGGCTGACGGTGGCCTTTGTCGCCGTGTTGGGCTTCGGCATTGCCGGGTATAACGGCATTTGGATGAATGCCGCTGCCGAATCGGTGCCGAAACAGTGGGCCGGCTTGGCCAGCGGATTCAGCATCAGCGTCGGCTCCTGGGGCGTCATTGTCGGCCCGCCGGTATTTGGTTGGCTGGTGGACGCCAGTGGAGCGTATACGGTGCCTTGGCTGTTCGTCACGGCCATGATGGCGATGGTTGCCAGCTTGCTCCTGTGGGCAGGGGCCATGGACAAGGCGGGGTTGGTGAAGGCGGTATCGTCGCCATGAACCGGAACACATGGAACTTTTACGGTATGCCGGGATCCTGAGATGCAGCGTCCACGGCAGGCCGGATTTGTGTTATAATGAGAATAATTTTAGCGAGGGTTTGTGAGGGAGAAACCGCCGGTTTTGGCAGACCGGCAAGCTGTGTTTGAGGAGGATAAGGGGGAACGAACACCGATGGCCAAAACATTGTTCGATAAACTTTGGGAACGGCATGTCGTCGTCGAAGACCAAGGGCAGGCGTTGATTTACATCGACTTGCATCTCGTACACGAAGTGACGTCACCGCAGGCGTTTGAAGGGCTGCGGCTGGCCGGACGGAAAGTGCGCCGGCCCGACTTGACGTTTGCGACCATGGATCACAACACGCCGACGACAGACCGTTCCCTCCCGATTCAAGATCCGATTGCGGCCAAACAGATCGAAACGCTGGTCAAAAACTGCAAGGAATTCGGCATTCCGCTGTTCGATTTGCACCACGAAAACAACGGCATCGTCCACGTCATCGGACCGGAATTAGGGCTGACGACGCCGGGCAAAACCATCGTGTGCGGCGACAGCCACACGTCGACCCACGGGGCCTTCGGCGCCTGGGCGTTCGGCATCGGGACCAGCGAAGTGGAACACGTGCTGGCCACCCAGACCTTGCCCCAGAAAAAGCCGAAGACGATGGAAGTGTACCTGGACGGAGAGCTGCCGTATGGCGTGACGGCGAAAGACATCATCCTGGGTCTCATCCAACAGATCGGCACCGCCGGCGGAACTGGCTACGTCATCGAATTTACCGGTCCCGTCGTCAAGCAGTTGTCCATGGAAGAGCGGATGACCATTTGCAACATGGCCATCGAAGCGGGGGCCCGGGCCGGGATGGTGGCGCCGGACGAGACGACATTTTCGTATTTGAAAGGCCGGCCCTATGCTCCGAAAGGCGCCGATTGGGAGGCGGCGGTGGCCGACTGGAAGACGCTGGTCAGCGATCCCGGTGCCCAGTACGACGCCCGGGTCGTGTTGGACGTCTCGTCGTTGGCGCCGTTCGTGACCTGGGGGACGAACCCGGGCATGGTGGTGCCGGTGACGGGCCGGGTGCCGTCGCCGGAAGACTTTGCCGATCCGGTGGAGCGGCAAGCGGCGGAGAAAGCGTTGGCGTACATGGATTTGAAACCGGGCACGCCGATTCAAGACATCCGCATCGACCGGGTGTTCATCGGCTCGTGCACCAACTCCCGCATTGAAGATCTCCGGCAGGCGGCCGAGGTCGTCCGGGCCGTCGGCAAAAAAGTGGCGCCGGGCGTGCGGGCCATGGTGGTGCCGGGTTCGTACCGCGTGAAGCGGCAAGCGGAAGAAGAAGGGCTGGACGTTATTTTCAAAGAAGCGGGATTCGAATGGCGGGAGCCGGGCTGCAGCATGTGTCTCGGCATGAACCCGGACATTTTGGCGCCGGGCGAGCGGTGCGCCTCGACGTCCAACCGGAACTTTGAAGGGCGGCAAGGCCGCGGCGGCCGGACCCACTTGGTCAGCCCGCCCATGGCGGCGGCCGCGGCGCTGGAAGGCCGGTTTGTGGACATTCGGCAATGGAATTTGAACTTGCGGGGGGTGACGGCCTGATGGAACCGTTTGTCCGCCATGAAGGTTTGGTGGTGCCGTTGGACCGTCCCAATGTGGACACCGACGCCATCATTCCGAAACAGTTTCTCAAACGCATCGAACGGACCGGCTTTGGGCAGTTTCTGTTTTACGACTGGCGGTTTTTGGAGAACGGGGAACCGAACCCGGACTTCATCTTGAACCAGCCCCGTTACCAAGGGGCCACCATCTTGCTGGCCCGGGACAACTTCGGCTGCGGTTCCTCGCGGGAGCACGCCCCGTGGGCGCTGAAAGATTACGGTTTCCGGGTCATTATCGCGCCGTCGTTCGCCGACATTTTCAGCAACAACGCGTTGAAAAACGGCATCTTGCTCCTGACGTTGCCGGAGGAGCAAGTGGACGAGTTGTTCGAGCGCTGCTACAAAACGGAAGGGTACCGGCTGGAAGTGGATTTGGAAAATTGCACGCTGCGGGACGGACAAGGGTTGTCGTGGACGTTCACCATCGATCCGTTCCAACGGGAGACGCTGCTCAAAGGGTTGGACGACATCAGCCGGACGTTGCAGCATGAAGCGGCCATCGCCGCGTACGAAGCGAAGCGGCCCGCTTACTTGACGCCCCGGTTGGGATAAGGGCGTTCCGAGTGTCCTTCGGTCAACGGTGACCTCCAGCGTTTCTGCTGGAGGTTTTTCTTTTGGTACGCAAGGACTGGGTTATGAGTATAAAAAATCGCTGATAAAGTCTAAAATGTTATGAAATCAATCGAATATATGGTATAATGTATGCGGTTACGTCATTTTCGCCAGAACCAGCACCTAGACAAGACGGAAAAAATAGGCTGAAAATGTATAACATACGAGAAAGATGGCAAAAAAGAGGAATAACCGGACAGTTTTGTAGACCAGCAAGTAGCTAGAGAAGGAGGGTATTATGGAGCGTCAACAGGAGCTTATTTCGGCGATGGAAGACAAAGTCGACGTGCAGCCGTTCCTGGATTTTCAAGAAGAAAAGGAACATTCGGTAAATCCGCTTTCCGACAGTGACGTATTGCTGGAAGCTCATTCCAGGCCGGTGAAAAAGCGGGCGTTGCGGCAAGACGGCTGGACCGAAGACGATGACCGCATTTTGGCGGAAATTACGCTGCGCAACATCCGGGAAGGAAGCACCCAGACGAGAGCGTTTGAAGAAGCGGCGGAACGGTTAAATCGGACGCCCGGCGCGTGTGCGTTCCGCTGGGCCACGGTGGTCAAACACCGGTATCAGGCGGCGGTGGAAGCGGCCAAGCGGCAAGCCCGCGAGATGAAGAAACACCGGATGCAACGACGGTCGGTCAACATTGACCAGATCAGCGTTGTATTGGAAGGAGATACCGAGGTCGATCTGGATACGGTGATCCGCACCATCAAAGCGTTCAAACAAAAAGAGCGCAATTACCGGACGTTGTTGCGGGAGTACAACCGCCTGGAGGAAGAAAACCGGCTGTTGCGCAAAGAAAATGAACGGCTGCGGAAAGAAATTCAGGAGATGAACCAGCGGAACTTGCAGCAGGAAGAAGATTACAAAACGTTGCTGCAAATCGTCAATCGAGCACGGAAGATGGCTTTGTTAGACGAAAATCAAGATGGAAGCGATTTCGCTTCGGTTTCCAACGTGTAAACCATCCCTGAGGCTATCCAACTGTGGATAGTCTTATTATTTTTTGTGAAAAGGCCATGAAATGTTTAAAAAATTGCCAAACGGTCGACTCTAGAAATAAAAAAGGAGGGAGACCGTTTGCGAAGGAATCGTTGGTGGATGGGAGCGATAGCCGGTTGGTGCGGTGTCGCTTTTTGGTTCGGCGCCCATCCGGCCGAAGCCATGGGTTTGCCGAAGCCATGGGAGGAGCGAAGTGAGGAGGCGTGGCATGCGGAACTGGAGACGTTGGCCACGTTTCGGATGTCCCAAAACCGGGTGGCCCAGGTGGAGCAATACGAGGTCAAGCCGGGAGACACGTTGTATCGCATCTCCAAAGCGTATGACGTGCCGTTGGACGAATTGATTCGCTGGAACGAAATCACCAACCCGTCGTTGTTGCGGGCGGGGGAAACGATTGAAATTCCCCGGCAATGGCGAGTGGTGTATGTGATGAAAGAAGGGGAGACGCTGGAGACGGCCGCCCGTCGTCTTTCCGTCAAAGTGGACGAGCTCCGTCGGCTCAACGGTTTGACAAAGGACGATGCGGTGCCGGCCGGATTCGCGCTCTGTTTGCCGAATCGGCCGGAGGTTGTCGCCCGGTTGCAGGAACAGGCGGCCCTTGCAACTACTCGGACCGAACGCTCCGCACACAGCGGCCGTTCCCGTTTCGTCTATGGAAGGTATTTAGGACGATTCACGTTGACGGCGTATACCGCCGGGCCGGAATCCACAGGTAAAAGCCCGGGGCATCCGGCGTATGGGATTACCGCCAGCGGCGCAACCGTCCAAGAAGGGACGACCATCGCCGTCGATCCGCGGGTGATTCCCATGGGCAGCCGGGTGTACATTGAAGGGATCGGTTATCGGGTGGCGCAAGATACGGGCAGCGCCATCAAAGGAAATCGCATCGACGTGTACATCGAAGATTTGGAGGAAGCCCTCCGTTTTGGGGTGAAAAAAGACGTGGCCGTCTACTTGGTGGAATGATCGTCGTCCGGCGGGGTGACGGGAATCCGCCGCCAGACCGGCGTGCCGGGCTTGGGCACGACGGCGCCGTTGGTCATTTCCGCCATCTGTTTCAGGAAGGCGGGAATCGCATCTTCCTGTAAGTAGACGGTGAGCGACACCCGGTCTGTGAAGCTTGGCGGATCGGCCGGCGTGCCGGTCTGCCGCAGCCAATGTTCCACCCGTCCCCACCAGCCGTAATCCATCTCCAGCGTAAACGGCGTATGAAGCACTTCCTGTACGATGCCCGCCGCCCGTACTGCAGCGGCGGTTGCTTGACTGTAAGCGCGAATCAGGCCGCTGGCGCCGAGCAAAATCCCGCCAAAGTAACGGGTGACGACCGCGGCCACATTGTAAAGTTGATTTTTCTTCAGCGTTTCCAACATCGGCCGGCCCGCTGTGCCGGCCGGTTCGCCGTCATCATTGGATTTTTGGATTTCTTGGTGCTGGCCGATAAGGTAGGCATAACAGTTGTGGGTCGCATCGTGGTGTTGTTTTTGGATTTCGGCGATCCACGCTTTGGCTTCGTCTTCACTGGCGACCGGCCGCACGCGGCCGATGAATTTGGACTTTTTAATTTCCAACGTCACTTCTGCGGCTTGGGCAATCGTGTACAAAGACATATCCGTTCCTTATTTAATCCGTTCCTTATTTGACAAATGGCTTTTATCCTGATCAACGGGTTTCCGGCGTTTCCCGCAAGACGACAAGATCCACGCGGCGGTTGCGCTGCAAGTCATCTTCGCTGACGGGTTGGTATTCACCGAAGGTGACAGCCCGCAGACGGGCCGGGTCGACGCCCTGCTCTTCCATAAAGTGCAACACTGTCAACGCCCGTGCCGAAGCCAATTCCCAGTTGGAGGGAAATTCCTTGGTCCGGATGGGCCGTTTGTCGGCGTGCCCTTCGATGGAAATGGCATTGGGCATTGTTTTGATCATGTCGACGATTTGCTTCAAGTGGGCTCGGCCTTCCGGTTTCATCTCGGCTTTGCCGGTATCAAAGAGCAACACTTCTTGGAACGAAAGGCTGATGCCTTCCGGTTTGTTTATGAGGCTGATCTGATTTTCCAGACCGTTTTCCTGAATGAACGACTGCAATTGCTGGTACAAAGCTTGAATGGCTTCCTCGCCGTCCATTTGTTGGCCGCCAATGGAAGGGTCCTGACCGGACAAGGAGGTGTTTTCCCCGGAAGCCCCTTCCGGGTTTTCGGTGAGCGGGGCTTCCAGGTCGTCATACGTCGGGTCCAGCACATCTTCCCCGGCGGCGGGTCCCGGTTGTCCCAGGTTAATCAAATACGGCGAGCTGAACTGTTCTGCCAGCGATACCCGGAGTTGCTCGAATTTGCCGGTGTCAATCTGGCTGATGGCGTAGAGGACGACAAAAAAGATGAACAACACCGTCAGCATGTCGGCGTACGACACGAGCCAACGGTCGATGTTTTCGCGGCTGTCCAGTCTTTTCCGTTTCTTCATGGGCTCACCTGCTCTGCCGGGTTCGTACTGGCAGCGGCTTTTTCAGCGGCTTTCTTTTGATCAGCGGTAATGAAAGCCAACAATTTTTGCTCCATGTTTTTCGGGTTTTCCCCTCCTTGAATAGAGAGGATGCCTTCGATGAGCATTTCCCGATAGTGTACCATTTTTTGGTTTTTGTTCCGGAGCTTGTTGGCGATGGGCAAGTAGACCAAGTTGGCGGTAAACAAACCGTAAAACGTCGCCAAGAACGCGGTGGCGATGGCGCCGCCCAGCTCTTCCGGATTGCTCAAATCCCGCAGGATGAGCACGAGCCCCATGACCGTACCGATAATCCCCATGGTGGGCGCAAATCCGCCCGCCGTTTCAAAAATGCGCATCCCCTGGTGATTGTACCGCTCAATATTATCCAGTTCCAGTTCCAGCATTTCCCGCAACAGTTCCGATTCCACGCCGTCGATGACCCACTCGATCCCTTTGCGGAAATACGGATCGTGGTCCAATTCGGGCAGTTTTTCTTCCAGAGCCAACAGCCCTTCCCGACGGGCGATGGTGGACAGTTCGACCAATTTGTCGATGGTTTCCCGTAAATCGATTTTGTCCTGATCGGTAAACGCTTGTTTCAACAGCTCCGGTACCCGTTTGATGTCTTCCCACGGATAGGAAGCGACGGTAGCTGCTAGAGTGCTGCCGACGACGATGATGAAAGCCGACGTTCCCCACAGCAGCGTGACCACTCCGCCTTCCAACGCATAACCGATGACCAATGCGGCCATTCCTGCCAAAATTCCGATTAAGGTTGTCTTGTCCATAAGCCAACTCCCTGTACCCAAAGTTTTTTAGGGAAGAGGACAACAATCTGCCGCGGAGTCAGCCAGCAGGCGCATTCGACGATCATGATGGTTAATACGATTGTACCGCGAAAGGAAAAATAAAGAAAGAGTTTCCACCAATTTTGTCCATTTTTGATTTGTCATAGATTCTTTTCATTGACACGGTATGCGGGAAGGGGTAATATGATCATCGTTTGATAGGGGAAAGGGAGGGTACGAGTGATGTGCGCATCGCAGAACCGCCGCCTGTTTACATCGGAGTCGGTCTCGGAAGGGCATCCGGACAAAGTGTGCGACCAAATCTCCGACGCGCTGTTGGACGCATTTTTGGAAAAAGACCCTTACGCCCGGGTCGCCTGTGAAGTGATGGCCACGACCGGGTTGGTGGTCGTGTCCGGAGAGATTACCGCCGATTGTTACGTCGACATTCCCCGGGTGGTGCGGGACACGATTCGGAACATCGGGTATACGAGAGCCAAATACGGATTTGATGCCGACACGTGCGGCGTGATCACGACCATCGACGAGCAATCGCCGGATATTGCCCAAGGAGTGAACAAGGCGTACGAAGCGCGGATGGGCGAAATGGATGACGACGACATCGAGGCCATCGGCGCCGGGGACCAAGGGATCATGTTCGGTTTTGCCTGCAATGAAACGCCGGAACTGATGCCGCTGCCCATCTCGCTGGCCCACCGATTGGCCCGCCGTCTGGCGGAATTGCGCAAGAGCGGCCAAATTCCGTATTTGCGCCCCGATGCCAAGACACAGGTGACCATCGAATACGAAGGGGACCGGCCGGTGCGGGTGGATACGATTGTCATTTCCACGCAACACCACCCGGAAGTCGGTTTGGACGAGATTCGCAAAGACATGCTGGAGCAGGTGGTGGCGCCCATCGTGCCCGCCCATTTGTTGGACGAGCGGACCCGGTACTTCATCAACCCGACGGGCCGGTTTGTGATCGGCGGCCCGCAAGGGGACACGGGGTTGACGGGCCGGAAGATCATCGTCGACACGTACGGTGGTTATGCTCGGCACGGCGGTGGGGCGTTTTCCGGCAAAGACCCGACCAAGGTGGACCGTTCAGGAGCGTATGCGGCCCGGTATGTGGCGAAAAACATCGTCGCCGCCGGATTGGCCGACAAATGTGAAGTCCAGGTGGCCTATGCCATCGGTGTGGCGCGGCCGGTGTCCATTCGGGTCGACACGTTTGGCACGGGGAAAGTGGACGACGAGTTTTTGGCCCAGTTGGTGCAGCGCCATTTCGATTTGCGTCCGGCAGCCATCATCCGAGACTTGGATTTGCGTCGGCCCATTTACTTGCCGACGGCGGCTTACGGTCACTTTGGCCGGACGGATTTGGACTTGCCCTGGGAGCGGACCGACAAAGCAGCATTGCTTCGCGACGAAGCCGGATTGCCGGTCGAATGACGGGTAAAACACGAGCGGCTGTCCTCGACGGAAGCGGCCTTCCGAGCTGGAAGGCCGCTTTTGATGTTCTCGAATGCTTGAGCGCTTAGCTCTTAGCCTTCTGCCCTTAGCCCTAAGCCCTAAGCCTCGGATACTCACCGCTGCTGCGTCATTTTCACCGTTTGTCGACCGCGTTCATATAGTGCAGTATCAAGTGCAGCACGGTTGGCACTGCGGAGGGATCCGGGATGGTGACAGGCGGTTTACCCTTTTGGCTGGAATGGCTCGTCGGCGGGCTGGCCCTGTACGGTGTATCCCATGTCGTGACGGCCGTCTTCCGGCGGCTCTTCCGGTTGGAAGCGCGGCCGCATCGGCCTACTTATTATGTCCTGTGGACGTCACAAAGCGCCGAACATGTAGAGTATTGGCTGCGTCGCATCCGTTGGGAGGCGAAATGGACCGGGAGGGATTACCGGATTGTTTGGCGGGACGAGCAATCCAGTGACGACACGAGGTCCATTGTGGAGCGGATCGCTGGGGAATGGCATCATACAAACGAGGAAGAGCAGTATGTCATCAGTGAAGGACTGTGTGCCGCTAGTGAAAACTATGCTGCTATTGGAGAAGGACGGCATGCCGTTGCGGAAGGCATGAATGGCTCGCCATTGCACTCCGCCGTGTTGTTGGATTTACGAGTCGTTCGTCCAATTGGTGTCGCACTCTTCGGAAAACGGTGATATAATGCCGGTACGAGTGGACGAAGTGCGTTGCTGTCCGCTTGGCGGGGTGAAGTCGGTGGAATACAGCGATTTCGGGAATTGGTTGGTATCGTTTTTGCCGGGCCGGGCACTGTTGTGGGAGGAATTGTGCCGGGCGGTGCGGGAGCATGGCTGGGCGGTTCCGGAGGAAGACATTCGGCGGCACGTGGACCGGTTGCGACAGACTGGGGCGGTGGAAGTCGCGCCGGGGGTGATCGCCCAGGGCGGCGGAAAAGGTCGGTATCGCGGGAAGGGACAGTATCTTTGCCGCCGGTGCGGGGAGGAAACCCGCTTTTTTGTCCGCCCATGCCAGTCGTGCGGGCAGATGTGTGCCACGTGCGAGGCTTGCTTGTCCATGGGCCGTTGCCGTTCTTGTACGGAACTGGTCATGGGCCGGGGGACGCCGGAGCAGGTGCCGGTGTTGGTCGAGCCGGTGCATGGGGCTTTTGAGCCAGCGCTCTTGTGGGACAGTACGCTCACGTTGTTTCAGCGACAGGCGGCGGAAATGGCCGTTCAATTGGTGCGGGGCGAGTGGCCCGAGAAGGAACTGCTCATTCACGCAGTGACCGGCGCCGGGAAGACGGAAATGACGTTTCCCGCCATCGCGGAAGCCTTGCGGCGCGGCCTGCGGGTCGGCGTCGTCACACCCCGGCGGGATGTGGTGCTGGAGCTTTTTCCACGGATGGGACAAGCGTTTCCGAACGTGCCAGTGGCGGCGTTGTACGCCGGGGCCCCGGACCGGTGGGCCATGGCGCCGTTGATGGTGATGACGGCCCATCAGGCGCTCCGTTTTCGCCGGGCGTTTGGTCTACTCGTGGTGGACGAAGTGGATGCGTTTCCATTTCATCATGAGCCCTTGTTGCCGCGAGCAGTGGCCGGTGCTTTGGCCCACGGCGGGCGTCTCCTTTATTTGACGGCCACGCCGCCGGATGATTTGCTTCAGCGGGTTTTCCGCGGCGAAGTGCGGTCGGTGATGATCCCCCAACGGCACCATGGCCATCCGTTGCCAGTGCCGCGTTGGGAGCCGGTAAGACGGTTGCGTCAGAAGTTGCTGGAAGGCGTGCCGGTGCCTGCGTTGGACGAGCTGGTTCAAGTGGTGCGTCAGACGGAGGGACGGCTGCTCATCTTTGTGCCGCGAGTGGACGATGTGCCGCTGGTCGTCGGTTGGTGGCGGCGGCAGTACGCCGAATGGGCTTCCCGTATCGACGGAACCCACGCGGAAGATGAACACCGGCAGGAGAAGGTGGCGGCGTTTCGCGACGGTCGGCTGCACGTGCTGGTGACGACGACGATTTTGGAGCGGGGCGTGACCATTTCCCGCTGCCACGTGCTCGTCTTGATGGCCGATGCGGCCGTGTTCGATGCGGCGGGATTGGTGCAAATCGCCGGCCGGGCCGGCCGCGATGCGGCGTTTCCGACGGGAGAAGTGTGGTTTTGCGCGGAATCCAAGACCGAGGCCATGGAGCAGGCGCGCCGGCAAATTGCGGCGATGAACCGTCAGGCAGGAGAGGGGTTGTTAAAAGAGCGGCTGTTGAAAGACAGGCGGTTGACCGAGAAGGAACGGTCACCGGCGCGGTCACAAGTGTTGTCGCCGGGAGGACAGCGCGATACTCAACGGGGAAATGTTCGACGGAGCCATGTTCGACGGAGAGACCCCGCTCCGGCCGGGGGCGTTGCTGTCCGATTCCCTTGGCAGACTGTGTTGCAATCGCTTTTGCGTTGGTTGAACGGCGAGCCGGAGCGGTGCGTGTTTTGCAACCGGCCTGCGTTTCAGGCGGTCGACTGGGAAAGAGGCGTTGTGAGCCGTTGGATACCGGACAAGCCCGGAACGACCCTTTGTGGCCGCTGCCTTGCCCAATTCGTCTGGCTGACCGGCGATGTCCAGTTATGTCCGCGCTGTGGACGGCTGCTCGATGAGGATTCACTCGATGATGCTTCAAATCTTGCGACGGATGAAGGACAGTCGCATTTGCAAACCACCGATTGGCCGCAGAGGGAAGAGAAGCAGCGACGGGAGAACGGAAACTCGCGAATGGAGTCCACGTCCCGGATGCCGTATGTGTTCCGGATGGCGTCAAGGCCCCAGGGGCCGGCAGTGTTGTCGGATTTCTCTGCCGGACGGTACGGAGACGGTGAGTTGTGCTGGGATTGCCGGCGTTGGGTGGCCGCCGGGGCGGCGCTGTTCGGCAACCGCAGCGTGGCCGTATACCGCGGCGAGTTGCGGAAACAGTGGCACGCCTATAAGTACGGCGGACGCCGCTCGATGGAGCCGCTGTGGGGGGAGATGCTGGCGTATGGCTGGCGCTGTCATCGGGACGAATTGGGGGTGCCCGATGAAATCGTGTACGTGCCGATGCACCCGGCGGTGTTGAAAGAGAGAGGGTTCAATCATGCGCAAGTGTTGGCGTGCGAACTGGCAGAACGGTTGGGCGTGCCGGTGGCCGAACGCCTCCAGCGGGTCAGTGCCGCGGTGCGCCAAAGCGGGCAAAGCCGCGCGGAACGATTGCGGACGGTGGACGGCGTGTTTCGTCTGGCGCCAGGCGGGGAAAAGCAGTTGGCCGGGAAACACATTTTGCTGGTCGATGACATTTACACGACCGGCAGCACGTTGGAAGCGTGCGCCCGTCAGCTGTGTCAGGCCGGTGCCCGACGGGTGGTCAGTCTGACGTTGGCCCGGGCGTAACCCCGGCCGCGTGTAACTCTGGCCCGTAAAAGAATAGGAAAATTTCGGCTGACAACGGCAGTGGTTGATCGTATACTTAAAAATAACTAGGACAAAAAAGCGCGTGTCGGACAAATTTTTTGCGGCGGCGAAGGCACAATCGGCGGTTGGGCTGAGAAAGGGTGGGAAAGATGGAAGACCTCGTCCATTGTCGGCGGTGTCAGAGGGTGTTTGTGCGGGTGGCTAAAGATATTTGTCCGCGTTGCGTCCAAGAAATTGAACAAGAATTTTTGAAGTGTCACGATTATTTGCGGGATCACCCGGGTGCGACGGTGATAGAGATTCATGAGGGCACCGGCGTGAGCATTAAGCAGATTGAAGAGTTTGTCAAAGAAGGGCGCTTTCAGTTTGCCCGCGGAGAGCATCTCGATTACAGCTGTGAACGGTGCGGCCGCCGCATCAAAAAAGGCCGGTTTTGCAATGTGTGCAAAAAGGAATTGTTTCAAGAGTTTAGCCAGTTGACCGATGAGACGAATGAAGAGCCGGAATCGCCCCGCCCGTGGGGACCGACAAGAGGGTTCGTCATTTGGGAGCGGCGGCAACAGCAAATGGATGAATAAGCAAGCGCGGCAGCGAAATTCTTGGAAAACGTCTCTCAAAAGACGTTTTTTCGTTATATCGGGATGTTAACAAATCTTGTATTGATCCGAAACTCCCATTAGGGAAGAGATTGCTTGGAACACGAAAGAGGTGCCGTCAAACGTGCGGATTCACGATTGGAACCCCATGCAGGCTTACAACCAAATACAAAACGGGCGGACGTCCTCCAAGCAGGTGAAACCGGATGAACGCAGGGCGGGCGTTTCGGAGTCTTTGAAGCCGATCAACGCGGAGGATCGGCTGGAAATTTCTCCGGAAGCCCAAGTGATCAGCCATTCGGCTTTTCAGGGACAGGCGGACAGAACGCCAAGTTCATTGTCGCGGCAGGCTCGGCTGGAAGCATTGCGCCAACAGGTGCAAGCCGGGACGTATCACGTTCCTGCGGAACTGGTCGCGCAAAAAATGCTTCGGGCGTTGAGCCGCCGGCCATAAGGTTGGATGGAGGCGCTGCTCGTGAATGCTGCGGAACAGCTGACGGCGATCATGATGGAGCTTGTAGCGGAACATGAACAGTTGCTGCACCTGGGACAGCAAAAAAAAGATTTGTTGGTGCGCAACGAGATTCAAAAATTGCGGCAGTTAGTTGAAAAAGAGATGGAGCGCGTTCGGCAGGTGGAACGCCTCGAATTGAGGCGGCAACGGGCCGTTCAGCGGCTGCTGGGTGAGGCGGGCGCCGATGCCGGGATTCAGGCGGTGTTGGCGGTGTTGCCGCAGCCCGAGCGGGAAAAGCTGACGGTGGTGGCCGAACGTTTGCGTTCGTTGTTGGAACAATTGCAACAATTGAACGAGCAAAACCGGATGCTGGTGGAACAAGGGTTGGCGTTTGTCCGCGCCAGCATGGAACTGTTTGCGGCCGCCGAACAGACGGGCACCTTATACAATCGCGAGGCGAAAATGGACGAGCCCCCTTCGGGCACCGGTTTGTCCTGGCTGGATCAGAAAGTGTGACGCGAATCAGGACAGCAAATGTGCAAGCCGGCGGACAGACGGCAGACAGCTGGAACAGACAAGTCATGGAAGATGATTTCAGGTTTTGAGACTGGCAGGACCGGCCAGATTTTAAAATGAGTGAGTGATGAACATGCGTTCGACGTTTCACGGAATCGAACTGGCCAAACGGGCCTTGTATGCGCAACAAACGGCCATCAATACGACGGGACACAACGTATCCAACGCCAATACGCCCGGGTATACCCGGCAGCGGGTCGAAATGGTGACGACCCCGCCCTTGGAAGCCATCGGGATGAACCGCAGCACGGCCAAGGGGCAGCTGGGGACCGGCGTCGATGTGAACGCCATCGTCCGGTTGCGGGACCGGTTTTTGGACTTGCAATACCGAAACGAAAACCGGTTTCTCGGCGAGTGGACCGTCAAGCAGAACACGTATGAGAAGCTGGAAGTCATTTTCAACGAAATCCGGGCCACCGACGACGGATTCGGCACCGGCTTGAACCGGGTGTTTAACGAGTTTTGGAACGCGTGGCAAGACTTGAGCCGCGACCCGGAAAAGCTGGAAGCAAAAGTGGCCGTCGTCCATCGTGGTGTGGCGCTGGC
>PKQY01000032.1 GCA_017577895.1 Bacillota bacterium | reverse complement strand
TGGACAAACACGCGCTTCTGTTTCACTTGCCGCAATACTTGTTCCCAGCGTTCCTGCACGCGCCGGGTCCACTCCGGCGTGCTTTCCTGCAACAGCCGCTGCAGCGCCCCGTTGGGAGAGTCTCCGGCTTTTTTCCCAGTGGCCACTGCCCCGCCGGACGAAACCCGGACCGGCGAATGTCCACTCATGGATGAACCGTCTCCCAATCGGGATTCCAGTTGTCGCACCCGCTCGCGCAACTGTCGCACTTCTTGCACCAGTTGAGCCAACGGGCTGTCCCCTTCGGACGGCGGCACTCGTTGAGCGGCGCTGTCCGCTTGGGTCGATTCCGCATCCTGTTGGGCCACCCGCCACATCTTCAGCAGCGTCAACTCCAGGAAAATGCGCGGCTGTTCCACCCATTTCATCTCTTGTACGGCGGTCCGCAACAAGTCCATCTGGGCCACGGTGCGATCCATGGGCAGCGTTTCGGCCAATTCGGCAAGATGCGGATCATATGCAAGCCGTTCCTGGACTTCCTCCAGTTCCGGCGATACCTTGGCCAACAAGATCCAACGGCCGTAGTCCAACAGCCATTCCAACACTTTGGCCGGTTCCTTGCCCTGTTCAAACCACTGTTGGGCAAGCTCAAAAAGCCGCTGCGGCCCATCCGCCGAAAGCGCCTGCCAAAACCGCACCACGTCCTGCCGGGGAATGCCGCCGCTGACGAGCAACACTTCTTCTTCCGTCACTTTGCCGTCGGCAAACGAGATGACCTGGTCCAGCAAGCTGAGGGCATCCCGCATGCCGCCGTCGGCTAAATGGGCAATGGTTTGAAGGGCTTCCGGCACAGCCTCCACGCCTTGGGAAGCGGCAATCTGTTGCAGCCGCTCCACGATCTGCCGGGTGGAAAGGCGCGCAAAGTCAAACCGTTGGCAACGCGAGAGGATGGTCACCGGGATTTTGTGCGGTTCCGTGGTGGCCAAAATGAACAACACGTGGGGCGGCGGTTCTTCCAACGTCTTCAGCAAGGCGTTGAACGCCTCCGTCGTCAACATATGTACTTCGTCGATAATGTATACTTTGTACCGGACGGCGGTCGGAGCGTATTTCACCTTGTCCCGCAATTCTCGAATCTCATCCACGCCGCGGTGGGAAGCAGCATCGATCTCCACCACATCCAACTGGCGGCCTTCGGAAATTTGTCGGCACGTGTCGCACTCATTGCACGGCTCCGGCGCCGGCCCCCGTTCACAGTTGACCGCCTTCGCCAAAATTTTGGCCAGACTCGTTTTGCCCGTCCCCCGCGGGCCGGAAAACAAATACGCGTGGGCCAACCGTCCCTCGCTCAGAGCATTTTGCAGCGTCCGTCGCACGTGTTCCTGGCCGACGACATCGGCAAACCGTTGCGGGCGCCAAGCACGATACAACGCCAAATACGCCATCCGGTCCGTCACCCCTCTCGCTTCCTCCACCCATTATAGCGAAATCCCATTCCTCACGCGAGGGGAATATGGATGTAAAACGTCGTGCCGTAGCCTTTCGTCGAGAACGTCAAATGCCCTCCCATGTCGTGCATGATCTTTTGGCAAACGGCCAGTCCGAGACCGGTTCCGTTTTCTTTCGTCGTAAAAAACGGATCGAAAATGCGGTCCATGACGTAGGCGGGAATGCCGGGGCCGGTATCGGAAATGGACACAACCAGCATCTTCGCCTCTTCGTCCACCCGTTGACTGATCGTCAGTCGGCCTCCGTTCTCCATGGCTTCAATGCCGTTTTTGGAGATGTTGAGCAACACCTGCTTCAGCAACTCCGAGTCGGCCCGCACCAGCGGCAAATTCGGTTTGATTTCCAGGCGCACCTCCACATGATGCAAATGGGCTTGGGTTTCGATAATGGGCAAAATTTCCCGCAACACGTCCACCACTTGTAACGGCCGATAGTGGACTTCCTTATCCTTCCCGAGCAACAGCAGTTCACTGACCAAATGGTTGATGCGTTCCAATTCTTTGAGCATCACATCCGTATACCCTTTTTCCCGGGTCATCCCCAGGCTGTCCAATTTTTGTTGCAAGATTTGCAAAAACCCTTTGATGGACGTCAGCGGATTGCGAATTTCGTGGGCTGTTCCAGCAGCGATTTGCCCGATGGTGATCAGGCGTTCCTTGCGCTGCAACTGACTTTCCAGCGAACGGAGGCTGGTGACATCTTTCAACGACATATATGCCCCTTCTAATTCTCCCTTTGGATCGCGCAACAAATATGAATCCACCAGCAAATCGTAAGATTTGCCTTGAATCGTCCACGTGACGGGGTGATTGCGAAACGTGACACCGTCGCGCACCGTGCGATGCAACAACTGGAGTTCCGGCGGCAAATTGGGGAACACATCGTCCAAAAACTTGCGGGTCACCGCTTCCCGATTGACGCCGAACAAGCGGCAAGCCGCGTCGCTGATGCCCACGATACGCAATGTTTTATCCACTAAAATAAATGCGATATTCAACTCTTTATACAGCGATTGGTAAAACAACGACCAAACCCGATTCAAGTGGGCTTCCTGCGGATCGAACAAGATCAGGGCAAAACCTTGTAATGCCGCCTGAAAAAACAGTTTGAGCAAACCGATTTGAACCGGCTTTTTCTTTTCATTTCCCGAATGCTTCGGAAATGTGAGATAATAACATTCGTTTTCTGTCTCGATTTGACGGATAAAATCGGAAAACGGCCGTGCATCTCCAATAAAGTCGCCGTATTCTTTGCCGACCACTTCCTCCTGCTTCAACGAACCCATCTCTAAAAAAGGGTCGTTGGCCGCCAAGACCTTCCCGTCTGGATCGACAAAGAGGATCGGATGCGGAAACATGTGGAGATACCCCGTCAGGCACAGCGGATTGTAATATACGGATACGTCACCGATCACGGTGTCACCCCCATGATGTCCATGGACAAGAATTTACAAGAAAGTGTATTATTATTCATTCAACATAAACAGAAAATATCCTTTTTTCTTACCATTCTCATCAAAAAAGAACCATGAACCCGATGAAGGCATCAAAAAAACACCCGCTTCCGGGTGTCTGGAGTCAAAGGATTAATTATGAAGGACGGACGTACCGTGCACCTGTTATTGATACCCCCTATCCGGGCGTTACCCCTGTCGCCAGCTCGAACCAGGTGACCTTGCGGCACACAGACCAAACCGCTTACCGCTGCTTCCTCCCGGACCTGACGGGGTTCACGGCCGTCTGTTGCGCAAGACCCGATTGTCAACACTACGTGCAGAGGTCAGGCCCCGAATAGACGGCACCGCTAACAGGCATCGACCCCGCTACAGCGGATTGCGGGTTACAGGGCACCGCTACCTCCCCGTCTAGCACGGTACACTTTATTATAACCCAACGGCAGACGATGCTCAAGCGCTTGCCACCCATGGTCATTCCGTTAGAATGAAAATGAAGTCTCAAAAGCAGGTGACGAAACGCGATGCAACGGTCTTGGGCCGCGTTATTTGTTCTGGCCGGCGGTGTCAGTTTTGGCCTGCTGGCTTCTGTGATCCATATCGGTTTGGCCCACGGATTCCATGTGGCCGAAATCACCGGCGCGCAACAGTTGACCGGCGCCCTCGTCATTTGGCTGGTCGCTTCCCTTTGGCGTCGGCACTGGCAAAAAATCCGTCCGCTCACCGTGACGGCGCTGATGTCGGTCGGATCGTTGAGCGGTTTGACCGGATATTTTTACTACAATGCCATCGCCCACAGTTCCGTTTCCACGGGCATCGTCATGTTGTTTCAGTTCACGTGGATCGGGACGTTGTTGGAATGGCTGTTTGAAAAGCGCAAGCCCCGTCCGGTGACGTACGGGTTGCTATGCCTCCTCATCGTCGGCACCGTTTTGGCCGCCGACTTCTTTAACCGCTCAGAGGGCGACTTTTCGTGGGCCGGCTTTGGTTACGGCCTGTTGTCGGCCTTGACGTTTGCCATTTACCTTTACTTGAGCGGCAAAGTGGCGCCCCATCTTTCGCCGTGGCAGCGCAGCCCGCTGATGGTGACCGGCTCGTGCCTGTTGATTTTATGCCTGTTTCCGCCGGTGTATTTGACGCCGGAAAATTTGGCTGCCGGTTTAGGATGGATCGGCCTCGTGAGCGGTCTCCTCGGCGCCGTCATCCCACAAATTTGTTTTGCCGCCGGTACGCCCCACTTAAAACCCGGCACGGTCACCATTCTCAGCGCCGTCGAGTTGCCCACGGCGGTGTTGGCCGCCTGGATCATCGTCCGAGAAGCGGTGCTGCCGCAACAATGGCTGGGCGTCCTGTTCATCCTCACAGCCATCGTCTTGCATGAAACGATGGGCAAGGAAGAAGACAGACGCCGACCGCTGCAGACGTGACACAAAAAGTCAACCGGCATACATCAGCTGAATCAAGACGTCAAAGCAAGAAAACGGCCACGGTTTCCCGCGGCCGTTTTCTTGTATCTATGTGTCAACCATGCGATCACATTCGTTTGTGGTATGGCGGAGAGGGTGGGATTCGAACCCACGGTGCGGTTTTAGCCGCACAACGGTTTTCGAGACCGTCACCTTAAACCACTCGGACACCTCTCCTCGATCTGAGTGCAGTTAGTATTATAGTCCATCTCAAAAAAAACGTCAAATCCCCCTCGAACGTCTTCAGCACATTCCCCCGTCATCCATCTTCGCCGTGGGCATGCGGCGACATCGGCGCCGCCGGTGGGGCATGTTTTCGCCGCAACGCTTGAAAAAACTGCTTTAACATCAAAGCACATTCCTCTTCGAGAACCCCGGCGGTGACTTGCAGACGATGGTTAAATGCGGGAAAGTCCACGAGATTCAACAACGTGCCGGCACAACCGGCTTTCGGATCCCAAGCCCCAAACACCAACCGCTCCACCCGGGCCTGCACCAGGGCCCCGGCACACATGGGACACGGTTCCAACGTGACATACATCACCGTCCCCGGCAGCCGCCAGCCGCCCAACGTGCGACTCGCCTCCCGCAACGCCAAAATTTCGGCGTGGGCGGTCGGGTCTTTGCCGGTCTCCCGCAAATTATGACCGCGGCCAATGACCACTCCGTCGCGGACGATGACGGCACCAATGGGCACTTCGCCCTTTTGTCCGGCCTTTTCCGCTTCCGCCAACGCTTCCCGCATCCACCGCCGATCTTCTTCCGTCCATTCCTTGGCATCCATGCGCCATCTTGCCCCCTTGTTCCAGACCACCGGCATCGTCCCATGCTAGGTTTCAGCACACCTTCGTTCCGACTTCATATCATTATACAAAAACTCATTTGGGTAAGAAACCAAGATGGACATCATGAAAGACAGGAGTTGGAAAAAATGCCCATTTCGCCAGGCACCCACGTCGTGTACACGATTCGTTCCGGTGACTCGCTGTACACCATTGCCAACCAATTCGGCACGTCGGTGCAAGCTTTGGTTCAAGCAAATGCCCTGTACCCGCCCATCACGGAACCGGATCTCATTTATCCCGGACAAGTCGTCGTCGCCCGCATCCCCGGCATGTCCCCGCAAAGCACCGTCCTGTACCAAGTCGCCCAAGGCGACACGCTGTTTCGCATCGCCGAACGTTTTTCCGCCGGCCTCGACTTGCTGACAGCCCTCAACCAATTGTCGGATCCGGATGATCTCCGCGTCGCCCAACTGTTGTATTTGCCCGCCTTCGTGTACGAAATCGAATCCGGCGACTCCCTATATCGCTTATCCCGCCGTTTCGGTCTGTCGCTGAGTGCGCTCATCCGTGCCAATCAACGCCGGCCCGGGCTGTCTCCCGATTTGATCTATCCCCGTTTTCGGCTCGTCGTCCCGCTCCCGTCATCGACGAACATTGTCGTCCAGACGCCGTTGCCCAGCACCGTCATCGCTCCCGGCCACCGCTTGATGGGCTTCGCCCGCGCCTTTGAAGCGACGGTCTTGTATCAAATTCGCGACGCATCGGGTCGCACCGTGACCCAAGAACGGCATTTCATGACTTCCGAAGGCGCCCCGGCGTTTGGCCACTTTGATGTGCCTATTGT
Source organism: Bacillota bacterium (assembly GCA_017577895.1). GTDB lineage: Bacteria > Bacillota > Bacilli > ZCTH02-B2 > ZCTH02-B2 > Bacillus_BB. The sequence continues at coordinate 16,528 of PKQY01000032.1, read as the reverse complement.
GTTCGACCAGCTACCGATGGCCACAACCGGGACGTTGATGGTCTACACCCGCAGCGCCATGGACGGCAGCATTCAAGACTTGGTGGCAGTGCCTGTCACGTTTTGACCGGCGAATAAAAACGTGCCATCCGCGAACAATAAAGGTGCGCGAACGTATTCTTTACGAACGCCCACGACAAGGAGACGAAACATGAACATTTTCCAGTTAGGGAGGATCATTATGGGGGTACTCAGCGACAACCCGTCGAAGGAACCGATGCACTACGGTGAAGTTTACGGCATTTGGAGTTATTTAAACGCAGCCAAAGCCGCTTTAGTGGCGTACCAAGTGTTTTACAACCACGCCGGTGACGCCGATCTGCGGGCATTTATTGAGGACATCATTCGCAATGCCATCAAGCCGCAAATCGAGGAAACGGAAAAATTGCTGAAGGAAAACGGAGTGGCGCTGCCGCCGACGCCGCCGGAACGGGCCGTCGCCAACCGCGAAAACATCCCGGTCGGCGCCCGCTTCAACGACCCGGAAATCGCTTTTACCATCGCGTCAGGTATCTCCGCCACGTTAATCGCTTGCAGCCAAATCATGGGCCAATCGATCCGGGAAGATATCGGCATGATGTTCGGTCAGTTCCACATGACCAACGCCCAATACGGCTTGCGACTGCTCCGGATGCAAAAAGAAAAAGGCTGGCTCGTCACCCCGCCGTTGCATGTGCGGGAACTGGAACCGGTGGGTGTGTAAGTTACGCATTCATGAATGCCAAAAGGGAACCCCGTGGCGGGGTCCCTTTTGTCGTGTCCATGTCTTTCAACATCGTTAACATTTTCAAAACACCTGAGTTATTGGCACCAATCGAAAAGGGCAATTCATTGTCCAATTCCCAGAAGCTCTAGCACTTTTTTCGCTGCCGACGCTCCCGATTGGGGATTCTGGCCGGTAACCAGCTTGCCGTCTACCGTCACATGGTCGGTCCACTTGGGAGCGGCCTCAAACAACGCACCGTTTTCTCTCAGACGATCTTCTAAGAGAAAAGGCATGACCGAGTCCAATTGAACCTCCCGTTCCTCTTCGTTCGTAAACGAGGTTACCCTTTTGCCCTTGACAAGGTACTCGCCGGAGGACAGTTTGACATTCACCAGTCCGGACGGACCATGGCATACGGCCGCCACAACGCGGTTGGACTCGAAAAATTCTCGGACTCTGGTCTGCAACACTTCATTGTCGGGAAAATCAAACATGGTGCCGTGCCCACCCGGCAAAAACAGGGCGTCGAAACCTTCGGCGGAAACGTCGCTGAGCGGAAGCGTCTGCTCTAATTCGCGGATGGCATCCTGCCATTTTGCCCGGTTATTCTCATCGAGGCTGCGGGGGTCGATGGGCGCTTTCCCCCCTTTGATGCTGGCGACCACCACTTGTACTCCATTTTCTCGAAAAATCTCGTACGGTTCCGCGAATTCGGACAACCAGATGCCGGTTTTATGACCTTCCTGGATCTCGTCGTGGCTGGTGACGACCATCAATATCCGTTTTTGTGCCATTCTTTCCCCTCCTCATTTCCACAGAACTAGCGGTAATGCTTATTAAAGTATACTTTTCCAACAATAAAATTACCAAAAACAAACCGGTAAGCGTGTCAAGGTATGGCAAACAACGTCCTCATGCACATCCGCTGTTAGAAACGCCAAAAGGGAACCCGCACAGGGTTCCCTCCACGCTTCAAATGGCTGGATCTTTTCATCCGCTGAAATTGGTATGTATGGCGCGCCTGAGAGGACTCGAACCTCCGACACGCAGTTTAGGAAACTGCTGCTCTATCCAGCTGAGCTACAGGCGCACGTGGTCACTATTCATGCTTATTATATGCGAAACGGTAAGTGCAAACAAGAATGAGGTACCGCATCTCGACGATACGGTACCCCTTTTTTTTCGGTTCAGAAATATTTTTTCCGCTCCCGTTCTTCTTTCAATATCTCGACGGCCTCCCGAAAACGGAGGGAGTGAACGACTTCTCTTTCCCGCAAAAACTTCAGCGCATCGTTCACATCCGGATCGTCCGACATGTCAATCAGCCATTGATACGTCGCCCGCGCTTTTTCTTCGGCGGCGATGTCTTCATACAAGTCGGCAATCGGATCGCCTTTGGCCTGAATATACGAAGCGGTCCAAGGAACCCCTGACGCATTATGGTAAAACAGCGCCTTGTCGTGATTGGCGTAATGGTCGCCCAGGCCGGCTTCCTTCAATTGTTCGGGCGTCGCATCTTTGGTCAATTTGTACACCATCGTGGCTATCATTTCCAAATGGGCAAATTCCTCCGTCGCGATGTCGATCAACAACCCCTTGACCTTATCCGGAATCGTGTACGCTTGGTTCAAGTAACGGAGCGCCGCCGCCAACTCGCCGTCGGCCCCGCCGTACTGTTCAATGAGAAACTTGGCCAGCCGCGGATTGCACTGGCTGACGCGCACCGGGTACTGCAACCGTTTTTCATACACCCACACAGCAAATGTCCTCTCCTTTCACGAAACAAATGTTCCTCAGTGGGGCAAATTTTTGTCATACGGGCTGTACAAGTCTTTCCACAACGTCCCCCGGCGCAACGCCTCATGCAGCTCAAACCGGGGCAGACCGGGCGGTTGGAACACCATATACAGATTAGGCGGTGTCCAGTAATATTTCTCTTTCATGGGCGGACAAGGGTCATGCGGACTGTAATAAGGTTGCCAGACTTTTGTGTTGCTCCCAATCTGCGGTTTCCCATACATCATCGGCCCTCTACGCCTCCTTCAAAATGAGTGGCTCTTTCCCAGTAGCCTATCCGGCATTACATCTGCCACGGCCAAGGCGGCTCGTTCCATTTCCATGGATAAGGGCTGATGGAATGCCCAAAATTATACAGCGGTCCAAAACGATACTCGTATTCTTGCGTCAACATCCGATAATGCTTGGCCATGCTGTTATAATCGCCCAAGGCTTGTTGATCCCACGGATGGGTGTTCAAATACAGGTTCAACTCCACCAATGCAAAACCGACGGCTTGAATCTCCTCCAGCAGCTGTTCCTTGGACATGGGGCGCTCGTTCGACATTGTGGCCGGCTTCCTGTGAGGAGATTTGTCCTTGTCACTCATGCCTCGCCTGCCCTCCCTGGTGAACTATCGTATTTCTAGGCTAGCATATGGGTTCGGGAAGGCGATTGTTCCTCGGGCAAACGCCTATTTTGTCATTGCTTTCTCGGGGAAGGGAAGATAAGATGGATGAAAACCGTGACAAAGCAACGGCAAAACATACGGAGAAATCATCTGCGGTCATTGAAAAGGGGGATTCCCATGTTCCATCCGTTCCATCATTCCGGTGCCAAAGAAGAAGCGTACATATGGTTGCTCAAACAGTTCACCTCTCTAACTGCCGGAGAAAGCAACGCCATCGCCAATTTGGCCAATACCGCCGCCCTCCTCAACCACGCGCTGCAAGACATCAATTGGGTGGGCTTTTACTTGCTGGAAGGAGAGGAACTCGTCTTGGGTCCCTTTCAAGGGTTGCCGGCCTGCGTCCGCATCCCTTTGGGCAAAGGCGTCTGCGGCACCGCTGCCGTACAAAAGAAAACGATCCGGGTGGACGACGTCCATCAATTTCCCGGACACATTGCCTGCGATGCGGCATCCAATTCGGAAATCGTCGTACCGATCCTGAAAAACGGGCAACTGCTCGGAGTGCTCGATATCGACAGTCCGCTTTACCGGCGGTTTGATGAGACAGATGAATATTACTTGGAACAGCTGTGCACACAGTTGGCCAAAATTTTATAAACATCCATGAACATAAAAGCCCAACAAAAAAGGCCGCTCCTTTTGAAGCGGCACCCGTCTTGTCCGTTGGCAAGGACAACGGCAAGGACCACCATCTATGCGAAGGGTCATCGAAGTCCGGTTATCGAAAATGGATATAAAACATAAAAAAACGACCTTCTGTTTTTTGAAGGTCGTTGTCCCCTCATGGTGAACAGCGGGCAAACCGTCCCGTTGAATCGTAAGCAAGATGGCGGAGAGAGTGGGATTCGAACCCACGGAGGGCGTGCACCCTCGGCGGTTTTCAAGACCGCTGCCTTAAACCACTCGGCCACCTCTCCACCCCCCAGTATAACGCACCGATTTTCCCGAATCAAGGGAAGAAACCTAAACCGAATAGGACGCCTCTTTGACATCGGTGATGAACATGTGGCCCGGCGCATGGGTGATCATCAGTTCGGGGCGGCTCGTCATGGCCACCAGCTGCGGGGTCACGCCGCACGCCCAAAAGACCGGGATCTCCCCTTCGTTCACCGGCACCGGATCGCCAAAATCGGGCTGCGACAAATCCCGGATGCCGATCTGCTCCGGATCCCCGATGTGCACCGGTGCCCCGTGTACGGCAGGAAACCGGGACGTCACTTGAACCGCCCGGATGGCTTGCTGCGGCGTCATGGGGCGCATGCTGACCACCATGTTGCCGTGAAACACGCCGGCCGGCTCACACGGAATGTTGGTCTTGTACATAGGCACGTTGCACCCATTTTCAATGTGCCGGACCGGAATGTCGTTGTCCAACAGCGCCTTTTCAAACGTAAAACTGCACCCGATGAGAAAAGACACCAAGTCGTCCCGCCACACGGAACGAATGTCGTATACCTCTTCTACGAATTTCCCGTTCCGGTAGATCCGGTACTTGGGCACATCCGTGCGCAAATCGGCCCCGGGCGCCGTCCGTTTCGGTTCCGGATCCCCGGGATCCGTCACTTCCAAGAGGGGACACGGCTTTGGGTTGCGTTGGCAAAAGAGCAAAAAGTCATAGGCGTATGTTTTGGGAAGCACGACCAAATTCGCCTGCGCATACCCCGGCGCCAGACCGCTGGTGGGCGAACGCCATTGGCCATGGCGGATCAACGTGCGAATCTCCTGCGGCGTACCGCGCATCCACCCCTCAACTCCTTTCCGCCCGTTCACCACGTTTTCTTTCCAACAACCAGAGCAGCGAAACCCCCAAAATCAACGCCCAAAAAGACGCGTGCATGCCGAAAAAAGACATGCCGGACATGGAAAAGACGAAGGTGACAAACGGTGAGAGCACGTACTGAGATTGTTGAAATGATATTTTCAACGCCCCGATAAGGACCGGAATGAGGGCAAAACCGTTGAACAAGTGAATGACATACCGGGGCAAGCTGACAATCCACGGAATGAGCACACTGGCCAAAAGACCGAAAGCGAGCATGATCACACCGGCCAAAAACGCCGCCTTGTACCGCTCCTGTGCCGGGCCGGTTTCGGGACCGGCACACACCGTCGTCATGATGCCGGCCGTATTGGCACTATGACCGCCAAACAGCGCCGCCAACATGGTGCCGATTCCCGACACCGCCACCATTTGGTTCACCGGCGGCCGAAACCCGCCCAACCGCAGGCCGCTGAACCCTTGGATGCCTTCCGTACCCAACACCAAAAACACAATGGGAATGCTCAACGACACGAACCCTTGCCAGGAAAACTCCGGCATGACCGGTGCCGGCAGTTGCCACGTTCCCCACGCCGGCGCGTCCATTTCTCCGAGGTAAAAGGCCACGATTCCTCCCAGCAAAAACGCGCCCAACGGCGCCGGCACAGAAGGAAAAAACCGGAAAAACAACAAGTAACCCGCCAGCGCCGCCACACCCAACCAAACATGTTCTTGGATAATGGTAATGATGCCCAACGCATAGCGTATCATCGTGCCGGCAAACATGGCCATGACAATCTCAATCGGAATGTAACGGACGACTTTGTCAAACTGTCCTGATAATCCCAAGGCCAGCATACACAACCCGGCCAGCAAATAACTTCCTGTCGCTTCCTCCAGACTAAAGGGGCCCAACGCCGTTCCCAAGAGGACGGCCACCGGCACCGAATGAGATCCGCAGATGGGCAGTTTCGTCTTCCAAGACATGCCCATCCCGATGAGACCGGCCATGACATAACAGCCAAACACCCAAGCGATGGTGTGCGACACCGGCCATCCTTTGTTCAACGCCGCATCGACGATGAGCAATACCGGCATCAAGCCGATGACCGCCGCCAAGATGGCGTGGGAAACGATCGAGACCGTCAGCCTGCGCATGCGTGCTGCACCTGCCTAGCCCAACAAACGCGGCAGGAACAAGCTCAATTCGGGAATGTAGGTGACGAGCAACAAGACCAACAGCAGCACCAAAAGCATGGGCACCAGCGGCCGAATCATTTCCGCCAAGTTGATCTTCGCAATGGACGACGTCACAAACAGAGCGACGCCCAAAGGCGGCGTAATCATGCCGATGGTCAAGTTCACTATCATGATAATCCCGAAATGCACCGGATCGATGCCCGCGGCCAAAATGACCGGCAAAAACAGCGGCGTGAAGATGGTCAAAGCACTGATGGTGTCGATAAACGTCCCGGCAATCAACAAAATGATGTTGATGAGCAACAAGATGACCCAAGGTTCCGTCGATATGGCCGATACGTAGGCGCTGATCTTTTGCGGGATGTTGTGATAAGCCAACAGCCATGTAAACAACGTGGCGTTACCGATGACAAACAGAATGGTCGCCGAGCTGACCGCCGATTCCAGCAAACTTTTTGCAACTTTTTTCACGTCCAACTCCCGGTACAAAAACCCAACCAGCAAAGCGTACACGACGGCCACGACCCCGGCTTCCGTCGCCGTGAAAATCCCAAAGCGAAAGCCCCCGATGATGATGACGGGCAACATCAAGGCCAGCAACGCATCTTTAAGCCCCAATACGATTTCTTTCAAAGAGGCCATTTTCTCCCGGCCCTTGATGTGATGTCTCACGCCATAATAGTACGTGTACAACATCAAGCCGAGGGCCATCAAAATGCCGGGCACGATGCCTGCGATGAACAAATCGCCGATGGACACGCTGGCAATGACTCCGTACAAAATGAGGGGAATGGACGGCGGAATGACCGGACCGATGGTTGCAGCAGATGCCACCAGCGAAGAAGCGAACCGCCGGTCGTACCCCTGGGCGATCATAGCCGGAATCAACATGCCGCCGATGGCCGCCGCATCGGCGATAGCAGTCCCAGAAATCGAGGCGAAGAATGTACACGCCAACACCGCCACCATGGCCAATCCCGCCGGCAGGTGCCCGACCAACAGCGCCGCAAAATCCACCAGCCGCTTGGAAAGTCCGCCAACGCTCATCAGCTCACCGGCCAGGACAAACAACGGAATGGCCAGCAGCGTAAACGAATCGATGCCGGAGAAAATTTTTTGCGCCACGAGAATCATGTCGGTCCCGCTCATCAATAGCCCGACCAACGAGGAAATCCCCAGCGCAAAGGCGATGGGCACGCGGAGAAAAAACAGCACGAACAACAACACAATGATCCAAATCATCGGTCTTCCACATCCTTATGCCGCCATACCGCGATTAAACTTTTCAGCAAGTAAAAGATGGTCAAAATCCCGGTAAACGGCAGGATCAGATAAATGTATAAGTACGAAATTTCTAACGTCGGTGTCCGCTGCACCTGGGAATTGAGGGCATGGACCCAGCCGTACCACGTAAACACGCCCATAAAGGCGATACTGGCCACGTAACTGGCCGTCAAAATCACGGCTTTCCATTTCTTTGGAACTTTCTCCAAAATGTCCACACTTAAGTGCATGTTGTATTTAGCACCCAACACAATGCCAAAGAAGGCCATGTAGACAAACGCCAATCGAGCCAGTTCTTCCGTCCAAGGTGCTGGAATTTTGATGACAAACCGGAACACCACCTGCAAGAAAACCATGACAACCATCATCAGCAAACAGGCGCCTGTCAAGATTTCCAACCACCATCGGGCCGCCTTCTTGAACACCGTTGCACCACCTTCCAATCAGTCTCGAAAAGAAGCCGGATAAGATGCCAGGCGAATATGGGAAGAAAAGAAGGCTGCGCTGAGGCAGCCTTCCAAATGGACCAGCTTCAGTTGGCCGCGGCTTTGATTTGTTCGATCAGTGAAGCTGGCACTTTGTCGGCCACGGCATCGGCCACGTTTTTCGTCTTTTCTGCAAAAGCCGCCCGATCGGGTTCGGTGATATTCACACCGTAGCTGCGCAACTCATCCAATCCTTTGGCTTCTTGTTCCGCCAAGACTTTCCGCTGTTCCACCGTCGCATATTGAACGGCTTCCGCTACCCATTGTTTTTGTTCGTCGGTCAGGCTGTCATACAATTTATTGCTCATCAACACCGCTGCCGGCGAATACGTGTGTTGCGTCAAAGCCAGCTGCTTTTGCACTTCATAAAATTTCATGGAAAGAATCGTCGCCACCGGGTTTTCTTGTCCGTCCACAACCCCTTGCTCCAACGCACTGTACAGTTCGTTAAAGTTCACCGTCGTCGGGTTGGCGCCCAACGCTTTCATGAACGCTTCCCAAACCGGTGCCGGTTGGACCCGCATTTTCAAGCCGGCCACATCTTCCGGTTTTTCAATCGGTTTGTTGGCCGTGGTCATGTTGCGGAAACCAATTTCCCAATAACCCAGTCCTTTCATGCCTTTTTCGTCGACTTTTTGCAGCAGGCTTTGTCCAATTTCACCGTCCAATACGGCGTAGACGTGTTCCTTGTCTTCAAACAGGAAAGGAATGCCGAAAACGTTCATTTCCGGCACGACGTTGGACAAAGAGCTGTCGGCCGCCAACACTGTCATGTCGATGGTGCCATTCATGACACCTTCAATGGCGTCTTTTTCGCTACCTAACGTGGCGTTGTGGAAAATCTCCACTTGCATGGTGTTGTTGCTCAAGCTTTCCAATTTTTCTTTGAACAGCGTGGCACCGATATGGTATTGATGGCTTTCAGACCCCGTATGGGCCAAGCGGATCGTGATCGGTTCTTGGCTTGCAGCGGATTCGTCGTTCCCGGCGTTTTCATTCGCCGTATTCGCGTTCTGCCCTCCTCCTCCGCATCCGGCCAACACGAGCGACAGCGACAACATCATTACCGCGGCCAAGAAAAATTTTCGTTTGAACATGTCAACCCCTCCTTATATTTCTATCTTTTCCCACTATCTACCTATTATAGATTTATTGTCCATATAAATCCAACCGTTCGTCTTGAAAAACTGGGATCGTCTTCCGCATTTGTTCGACCCGTTCCAAATCCAAATCCACCGTATAGATGTGTTCTTGACCGTCGCCGGTCAACAACACCTCACCGAACGGATCAATGACCATGGAACTGCCGGGAAACGGCGTGCCCAAACTTTCGCCGACGCGGTTGACGCCGATCATGAACACTTGGTTTTCAATGGCCCGGGCCCGGAGCAACGTCTGCCAATGGTTCACCCGCGGCGTCGGCCATTGGGCCACGTTGACCAACACGTGGGCGCCCATATGGGCCAACTTTCGGGACAACTGCGGAAAACGCAAATCGTAGCAGATCATGACCCCGACGGTGACGCCGTTGATGTCGACCGTCTGAAACGAATTGCCGGCCGACAAATAGCGGTGCTCGTCCATCAGACGAAACAGGTGGATTTTGTCGTATCGGGCCACCTCTTGCCCGGACCGGTCCATCACCAACATGGTGTTAAACGTCTGGCCGGTTTGGGAGTCCCGATACATGACGCTGCCGCCGATGATGTGAACATCGTGTCTTCGCGCCATGGTCGACAACAACTGGCGGGTCTGTCGGCCGTCTACATCGGCGATGTGGTCCGCCTGCGACCAGTCATAACCGGTGTTCCACATTTCCGGCAACACGATGACATCGGGCTTTTCTGCCGCCGCTTGTTCTATCAGCTCGGCCGCATGGGCAAAATTCCGCTCCGGCTGCCCCGCTGCCACGTCCATTTGAATCAACGCCACTTTCATTGGGCCGTTCCCCCTTTCACCTCAATCTCGTACTCGCCCCTGATGGAACGTTGAAGAACGGGATCGTACAACTCGTACGCAAACCGATGTCCGTACACAAATCCTTCCAACGTCGGAACGGTGCCGGAAAAAATGAGCACGTGGGGTTGTACGACATAGCCAAACAGCTGCAATTTGTCCAACAACACATCCACCGGAAGCAATGCCGTCAAATCGTGTTCTTGATATTTTCGACGTCCTCGATCATCGATGACCCAGGAGCGCAACACCAGCTGGTCCCAGTGTGACCGGACATCCTCGAGGCGCCAAAACTGCTGGGCCAACGGTTTGGGACATACTTCTTTCGAACGTAAAATGCTCTCCCGCTCCAACGCCCGGTCGGTGTGATCGCTCCCGACGCCGACCAACCATTCGTCTCCGTTGTGATACAACACGTACTCGGCTTCCCCCGACGTTTCTTTCCCGGTGACGACAATCGCGGAACCGGTGGTCACATTGGCCACGTCCACCTGATACACCGTCGGAATGGTCGGCGGCGGCGCCACTCCGATGGCTTCCAACTCCCGGATATGTTCTTTCGTCTTTTCCACATCCCGACCGCCATACCCGACAATCAACACGTCCCGAACGACGATGTCTGTCCTCTGCTTGCCTCTCTTCGCGTCCTCCACCGTGATGTCAAATTTTCGCAAGCAAAAAACCTCCTATCCAACCCTTATTTCGGCTGGATGTTGGACAAGATGGCCAGCCGGGTCTTCTCCATGTGATCGAGCACCGCTTGCTTCGCCCGCTCCAAATCCCGCGCTTTGAGCCCTTCGTAAATGGCCTCATGTTCTTTCAGCGTCTCTTCCACCCGTCCGGATTGGGTCACGGCCCGGTACCCAAACCAGCGCATCTGATCGCCATACGTTTCGATGAGCTGGGCGATTCGGCGGTTGCCGCTGAACGTCGCCAAATGGAAGTGGAAATCTTTGTCGATGGCGATGAACATCTTTTTGTCATCTTGGGTCTTAGCCTGCATCTCCAAAATGCGGGCCAAAGTCGCCAATTGCTCCTCGGTGATTTTCGGGATGAGCAACTCGATGGCCAGTATTTCCAATGCCCGGCGGAGCTGAATGATCTCTTCCACGTCTTCCACGGAAATGTTGGACACAAACGTCCCTTTCCGGGGAACGGACGTCACCCAGCCTTCCTGTTCCAACAGTTGAAGCGCTTCCCGAATCGGCGTCCGGCTGATTTCCAGCTTCTCGCTCAAATACCGTTCGTACAAAGGCTCTCCCGGCAAAATCTCGTGGTTGATAATGGCGTCTTTGATCATTTCAAAGGCGATTTGTTTCAATGATTTGGTCTGTTTAATTTTGGAAAACGGCATTGGAAACTCTCCTGGTATGTGGTATGTGGTGTGTGGCATACCAGTATAGTATTCAAAAATCTTCTGGCGGTCAATAGAAAATTTACGTTTTCAATCCCATTCGGTAAAATAACTGGCAGCATCCAAAACGGAGGGGAAACCATGGATCACCGCCATTGGCTTCAACAGGCCGTCCAATTGGCCATCGACAACGTGACCCGCGGGCATGGCGGCCCCTTTGGCGCCGTCGTCGTCCGAGAAGGGGAAATGATCGGACAAGGCGTCAATGAATCGGCCCAACTCCACGACCCGACGGCCCACGCCGAAATCCAAGCCATCCGCCAAGCGTGCCGCCATTTAGCCACCAGCACCCTCGACGGCGCCATTTTATACGCCAGCGGCGAACCGTGTCCCATGTGCTTGGCCGCGGCGTACTGGGCCAACATCCGAGCCATTTACGTCGCCTGTCCGAAAGCGGAAGCGGTGAAAATCGGTTATCCCGACAAGTTGGCTGCCTTTTTTGCCGATTTGAAAAAAGTTCCGGAAGCGCGGAGCATCCCCGTTTACACACTGATGGTGGACGGCTACCTCGAACCGTTCGAACGCTGGAAAAAGAGATAAAAAATCCCGGTTTCCGCCGGGAAACCGGGTCTAAGAAACCGGGGCGCCAGGAAAACCGGATCAATGGTCGCGCGAAAACGAGGTATCGGCGCCGGCTCTTGCTGCTTCCCGTTACTGCGGACGGATAACCTCGACGCCGTTCATGTACGGGCGCAACGCTTCGGGAATGACGACGCTGCCGTCTTCCTGCTGGTAATTTTCCAAAATGGCCGCCACCGTCCGCCCGATGGCCAGCCCCGAGCCGTTCAGCGTATGGACAAATTCCGGCTTGGCTTTCGGATGCGGGCGGTACCGGATGTTGGCCCGCCGGGCCTGGAACGCTTCAAAATTGCTGCAAGAAGAAATTTCCCGGTATTGGCCGCTGGCCGGCAGCCAGACTTCCAAATCGTACTTTTTCGCCGCCGTAAAGCCGAGATCGCCGGTACACATCAACACGACCCGGTAAGGCAATCCCAGCCGCTGCAACACTTGTTCGGCGTCGTTGACGAGCCGTTCCAGTTCGTCGTACGAGTGCTGGGGCTCCACAAACTTCACCAGTTCCACTTTGTTGAACTGGTGCATGCGAATGAGCCCCCGGGTATCTCTTCCGGCGGCGCCGGCTTCCGAACGGAAACAGGCGCTGTAGGCGGCAAATTTCATGGGCAGTTGGTCGGCCGACAAAATTTCGTCCCGGAAAAAGTTCGTTACCGGCACTTCCGCCGTCGGAATCAAATAGTCGTCGTGTTCGGCAATCCGGAATACGTCTTCTTCGAATTTGGGCAACTGGCCCGTCCCTAACAGGCTGTGGCGGTTGACGATGAACGGCGGGAACATCTCTTCATAGCCGTGTTCCGTCGTATGTAAATCCAACATGAAGTTGATCAGCGCCCGCTCCAGGCGCGCTCCCAATCCCCGGTAAAACACATAGCGGGATCCGGTCACTTTCGCCGCCCGTTCAAAGTCGAACAGTCCCAAATCCGTTCCCAATTCCCAATGGGGTTTCGGCGTAAACGAAAAGTTCGGCTTTTCCCCCCAATACCGCACCGGCACGTTGTCTTCTTCCGACTCGCCCACCGGCACGCTCTCATGGGGAATGTTGGGCAACGTGAGCAAGATGTCGTCCAGTTCCCCTTGCACGACCCGCAACTCTTCGTCTAAACGTTTGATCTGCTCGCCGACTTGCCGCATTTCCTCGATCAAATCGTCGGCCGCCTCTCCTTGCCGCTTTCTTCTCGCCACTTCTTGGCTGACCGTGTTGCGGCGGTTTTTCAGGGCCTCACTTTCCTGTAACAGTTGGCGGCGGCGCACATCCAGGTCCTTAAACCGGTCCAATCCGCTGATGTCTTCATTGCGATGCCGGAGTTTTTCCCGCACTTCGTCCAAATGATCCCGCAGCAGTTTGCTGTCCAACATGCCAATCCCCCCTTGTTTGCCGTCTCCGTTTGCGGTATGGATGCAAAAAACTCTCATCCTGACAAATGAGGACGAGAGTCTTGCCCAACGCCGATCCCTTCATCGGCCGACCACGCTTTGGAACACACTGACGATGAGGTCTTTAATGGAGCGGAAAAACAAGCGTACAAAACCGGCCTTTTCCACGTTCTCCTGGGCCACCAACGCCACTGCGTTTTGCTGTTCTTCCGGGATATTGGCTAAAAACGTGTCCGGATCGCCCTCCGCCGGCACCATCTTCAACCAACCGACCACTTGCTGCTGCTCGATGGGTGCCTTCAAGGCTTCCTCATTCCACACGACTTTCGGTTGATAATCGCCGCCCTGACCTTTCGGCACCACGACCGTCAAGTTTTGCTGCGGCACGACGGGGACGTACCGTTTTTTCCCGTCCACCACCGGCGCTTGTTCAAACCCTTCCACCGGTTCTTTGCCCTTCACCAGCGTTTGCACCGTAAAATTGTTGAAGCCCCAGTCCAACAGTTTCCGGACTTCCCGAAACCGATCCTCGATGGTCTTGGCGCCCATGATCACCGCGATCAAGCGCATATCGCCCCGTTTGGCAGTGGCCGTGATGCAATAACCGGCGGCTTCCGTGTTTCCGGTTTTCAAACCGTCGGCCCCTTCATAGGCGAAAACCAACGGCTTGATCAGCCAGTTCCAGTTGTGCATCCGAACTTCGCCCTTGCCTTCCCCTTCCCGGAACACCGCTTCCGGAATGGTCGTAAATTCGAAAATGCCCGGCTGTTTCAAAATGAGTTCCCGTCCCAATATGGCCGCATCTTCCGCCGACATGACATGTTCTCCGTCAATTTGCGGCCGGAATGCCGGATCCATGTCTTCTGCCGGATAACCGCTGCTGGTCACGAAGTGGGTGTTTTTCATCCCCATTTCGCGGGCCTTTTCGTTCATCATCTGCACAAAGGCCGTTTCATTGCCCGCCAACAATTCGGCCAAAGCAACGGTGGCATCATTGGCCGAATAGACGGCCATGGCTGTAAACAGTTCCCTCACGGTCCGTTCTTCACCGGGATACAGCCACACTTGCGATCCTTCCAAACTGGCCGCCGCTTCCGATACCCGCACTTTTTGGTCCCACGTGATGGTGCCCTTCTCAATGGCCTCCAGCACCAAATACTCGGTCATCATTTTCGTCATGCTGGCCGGCGGCAACGGCTGCTGGGCGTTGTATGCATACAGCACTTTCCCCGTTTCGGCTTCCACCAAAATGGCCGATTTGACGTCCAGTTGCGGAGCTTCCTGGGCGTGTACCGGGCTGACATAGCCGCCCGCCAACAGACTCAACACGCACAACGCCATGATGACACGAAAAAAGCGGTGTCGGATGTTCCTCCTCGTCCGATTTCTCCACACGTGCACCCACCCCCAAAACCGTTCCAAACCCCTGTCCAACAAAGCCTATTGTAACATACCGAAATGCGGAAAAGAAACCAGGGATCAATTCCCGGCATTTTTTGCCAAACGTGAGATGAGCGTTCGGGCGGACAAACCGGACATTCCGACACCGCCGGCGCACTTTACGGACACATCGACACAGAAATCCCGCTCAGATGGAATAGTTGGGCGCTTCTTTCGTGATCTGTACCCCGTGGGGATGGCTTTCCCGCAATCCGGCCGACGTAATGCGGATGAACCGCGTGTTGTTTTTCAGTTCTTCGATGTTTCGTGCCCCGACATACCCCATGCCGGCGCGCAATCCGCCAATCAACTGATACACCGTATCGGCCAAAGGTCCTTTGTACGGCACGCGGCCTTCAATGCCTTCCGGCACCAGTTTGTTCATGTTTTCTTGGAAGTACCGATCGCCGCTGCCGTCTTTCATGGCGCCGAGGGAGCCCATACCCCGGTACACTTTGAACCGCCGTCCTTGATATATCTCCGTCTCACCCGGGCTTTCCGACGTGCCGGCAAACAGGCTGCCCAACATGACGACGTCGGCACCTGCTGCGATGGCTTTGACGATGTCGCCGGAATACTTGATGCCGCCGTCGGCAATGATGGGGATGTTGTATTTGCGCGCCTCCCGGGCACAGTCATAAATGGCCGTCACTTGGGGCACACCGATGCCCGCCACCACCCGGGTCGTACAGATGGAGCCCGGCCCGATGCCGACTTTCACCGCCGAAGCGCCGGCCTCGATCAAATCCCGGGTCGCTTCCGCCGTAGCCACGTTGCCGGCCACAATGGTCAAGTCGGGATATTTTTTCCGCAAGGCCCGCACCGTTTCGATGACGCCCACCGAATGGCCGTGGGCCGAATCGACCACCAGCGCGTCTACCCCGGCGGCCACCAACGCTTCCGCCCGCTCAAACGTGTCGCGGGACACGCCAACGGCCGCCGCCGCCAACAGCCGCCCTTGCCGGTCTTTGGCCGCATTGGGATACTGGATGGCCTTTTCGATGTCCTTGATGGTAATGAGCCCTTTCAGGTGGTTGTGCTCGTCCACCAAGGGCAATTTTTCGATCTTGTGCCGCTGCAAAATTTCTTCCGCTTCTTCCAACGTCGTGCCGACCGGCGCCGTCACCAGATTTTCTTTTGTCATCACTTCTTCAATGGCGATATCCCGGTCGCGGACGAACCGCAAGTCCCGGTTGGTGATGATGCCGACCAAGTGCATCTCGTCATCGACGATAGGCACCCCGGAGATGCGGTATTTGGCCATCAATTGTTCCGCTTCGTGAACCCGGTTGTACGGTTTCAAATAAAACGGATTTGTAATTACGCCGCTTTCGGAACGTTTGACCCGATCGACTTCCTCCGCCTGCTGTTCAATGGACATGTTCTTGTGAATGACGCCGATGCCCCCTTCCCGGGCCAGAGCAATGGCCAGCGGCGCTTCCGTCACCGTGTCCATGGCGGCGCTCATCAGAGGAATGTTGAGCATAATGTCTTTGCTCAACCGGGTTTGGACGTTCACATCCCGGGGCAACACCTCTGACTTGCCCGGAATGAGCAAGACGTCGTCGAAAGTGAGACCTTCCTTTGCAAACTTTTCATCCCAGCTCATGTGTACAGATCCCTTCCATAGTTTGATAGTTTTTTTGTTAATTAGATTGTTAGTTTGTTCGTCCCGTACAAATTTGTTTCACAGTCTACCAATGTCCCATCTCGATGTCAAGGTAAAGCCTCACGGAATTCAAAACCCGACGTACCCAACTGAATTACCCGCAGAAGCACTTGCACAAAAACAAAAAGCCCATGACACGGCAGGTGTCATGGGCTTTTT
>PKQY01000031.1 GCA_017577895.1 Bacillota bacterium | reverse complement strand
CCCTGCTCCGTGGATGAAGAAAAATCCAGGCTTTGACCGTTGTGTTGTCATCGAGCTGCTTCCTCCCGTTCTTTCTTCAGCTTGTCAACGCAGTTCCGGCAGCAGCGAACGGGCGATGATCAGGCGCCAACACTTGCACCGCATCGGTCCTGCATGGCCGTATCGGAAGCAAACACTTTGGCCATGGACGCCAACCTCGCCTGTTCTGGGTTTTTCCCTCGGAAATCCACATGGTTCAAAACTGTGGCCGCCCGATAGACGAGACCGCGGGCTGCCTCAATGCGGATGGCCATTTTCAATAAGAAATCCATCCATTCATAATAAGTGAAATTTTCCGTCTTTTATGGGCACGCATGCACCCCGTGCATGCGTGCCATGATGAGGCGTTGAATATGGCGCTTATTTGTACTCGTAAAAACCTCGGCCGGTTTTTCTGCCCAGATGGCCCGCCCGGACCATTTTGCGCAGCAACGGAGCAGCACGGTATTTGGAATCCTGCGTTTCTTCATACAACGAATCCATCACGAAGAGCAGCGTATCCAAACCGATGAGGTCGGCCAAGGCCAGCGGACCGATGGGGTGGTTGGCGCCCAATTTCATCCCTTTATCGATGTCTTCGGCACTGGCAATGCCTTCCTGCAAGACAAAAATCGCCTCGTTGATCATGGGCACCAGAATCCGGTTGACGGCAAACAGCGGCGATTCTTTCACGTCAATGGATTCTTTCCCCAACGAATCGACGAATTGTTTCGCCGCCTGATACGTCTCTTCCCGGGTTTCGTACCCGCGAATCAGCTCTACGAGTTTCATGACCGGAACCGGGTTGAAAAAGTGGACACCGATGACCCTTCCCGGATCCGAAGTGACGCTGGCCATTTCGGTGATGCTCAACCCCGACGTATTGCTGGCCAGTACCACGCCGGGGCGGGTGTATTGGTCCATTTTCTTGAACACGTCTTTTTTCAACGCCATGTTTTCCGTCACCGCTTCGATGACGAAGTCGGCTTCGGACAAACGGGCGAAATCCGTCGTCATGACGAGCCGCGACTCGTATTCGGCCTGTTGTTCCGCCGTCATCCGTCCCTTCGAAATGGCCCGTTGCCAATTTTGTTTGATCTGGTTCAGGCCCCGGGAGAAAAACGCTTCCTCTTGTTCGACGGCAATCACTTCATATCCGTTTTCCAAACAGACTTGCGCAATGCCTGAACCCATGGTGCCAAAACCGATGATCCCGATTTTTTTGTACATCGCGCTGTCTCCTTTCCGACGATGATGTGGTCTTAGGCCTGTGCCAATGCTTTAAGCACAAAATAAACAACCATTGATTGTATAAAAAGAAAACATCGCCCATCGTTATTGTATATGTTTGGAACCATTCTGAACAATAGCATTCCCGCAACGCAAATTCCGGCCGATGATTTTTTGAGCCGGAACGCCAAATTGGGTCGTATAGGCACGGTTGACGTAAACGATGGTGCTTTCTTTGTCAATGACAATTACGGCGTCGTACAACGACTCCAGAATGGCTCACAAATGTTTTTCTAATTCCAGGCGCACACTCCCTGCCGGCTACTTGTGGGAACCGCCGAAAAAGACATGGCCTCGGCTTCGCAACTCCAGATGCCGGACGACGATGACGGGCGGCGGAATCAGTTGATCCAACATCTGTAAAAAAATGTCCCGGATAGCGGCTTGCAGCCGTTTAGCCACGACGGGAATGGGGATTTCATCGTACAGCGATAAATTCAGAACCATCGCCTGATCCAGTTCATCGGGAATCGTCACCGACAAGATCTCATGCACCTGCGGATCTTGTGACACGACGTAACGCACGAGGGATTTCAGACATGCTTGCGTCACCTGGATTCGTCCCCCTTGAAAACGGGGAAAGACTATGGTATTTTCGCCTATTTGCCCGGCCTGGGGTACAAAAATCGCCCGCACCCGCTCGATCAATTGCTGAAACCGGTCTTTTTCCACCTGAATCCGTGGAATGGGAATGACGTGTTGCCCATGAAATTTGCGG
Organism: Bacillota bacterium; assembly: GCA_017577895.1. Lineage (GTDB taxonomy): Bacteria > Bacillota > Bacilli > ZCTH02-B2 > ZCTH02-B2 > Bacillus_BB. The sequence continues at coordinate 20,829 of PKQY01000031.1, read as the reverse complement.
TAGTATTGCGCTTGTTGAATTTCTTCCGCTTTTGCCACGTCGCCGATGTACACCCAATGGGCCGGGCTCGGCAATGACAACCGTTCCGCAATCCGCCGCACCATTTTGCGGGACGTGCCGACGATCAAGATTTTTTCCGGGTTGTACTGGTCGACGGCCTGCCGAACCATGCGGGCGTGTTCCGGATCGTCGAAAATGGCCCGGCGGATGGCGGCCATTTTGTTCGGCTCATATTTGGCCGAAATCCCCGCCACTTTCCGGCCGTGGCGGATATACAACCCGTCATCGATAAAGTCGTCAATGCCGAGTTCGTGGCATAGGCGCAAAACATGATGGCTTTTTCCTGTCCCGCTGGGGCCGTAAAACCCATACACAATCATGACATCACCCGGTTCCTCGCATTCCAATGGCTAACCAAGCTGCTCACCGTTGTTGTCGGTACGCCCAGTGATTGGTCGGCCCGTGCCCTTTGCCGATTCCCAGCGTATCCCGAACGGCACACGTAATAAATTCCTTCGCCAACGCCACCGATTCAAACACCGATGCGCCCTTGGCCAGTTGCGCCGTAATGGCGGCCGAAAACGTGCATCCGGTCCCATGGGTATGGGGCGTCTTCACTTTCGGCGCAGCCAGTTCTTCCATCACTGAACCGTCGTAAATGACATCCCGGGCCTCGCCGTCCAGGTGTCCCCCTTTGACTACGGCTACTTTCACGCCATATTCTTCCACCAGCCGCTTGGCCGCGTCGCGCATGGCCGGCAAGTCTCGAATTTCCCGTCCGAGAAGCACCTCGGCTTCCGGTAAGTTCGGCGTCACGACTTCGCACAACGGCAACAACACCTCGGCCAGCTTGCGCCGAGCATCTTCCGCCACCAGCGGGTCGCCGCTCTTGGCCACCATGACCGGATCCATGACATAGTGCTGTACCCGATATTGCTTCAATTTCGCCGCCACCAGCTCAATCACCGGCGTTCGGGACAACATGCCCGTCTTCACTGCATGGGGCGGAATGTCCTCAAAAACAGCATCGATCTGGCTTTCAATGAGCTCCAGCGGCATATCCAAATACATTTTGACACCCATGGTGTTCTGGCTGACGACGGCCGTAATGACGCTCATGCCGTACACTTCCAGTTCCTGAAACGTTTTCAAATCCGCCTGAATGCCCGCACCGCCGCTCGGGTCGGTTCCGGCAATGGTCAGCGCCGTATACACTTCCTTCATTACCAGTGCCTCCCGCTTTTTCCATCCATTTTCTCCGTCCCGTTGCATCGGAGCTTTCCTTTTTCCGGACATATCCTTATTATAAAAGAATCAGGCACAGATTTCTTCCCGGCCTGCCCTCAACCGCTCCCCAACATTTGAATAGATTGTGACCGTCAAAAAATTTATCTTCAAACATGAGAACGTCGTGTGTTATAATGTAACAGTTAATGCAAAACTCCATTCGAGTTTTTGCAAACCATGCAGTCCGGACTGCATCCATTCGCCTCTTGGAAAGAACCGTTCATCCTCACGCTTCGCTATCACCCATCCAAAATGGTCATCTTCTAAACTTTATTGGAAACGGAGGTCGATCGATGCATAACCCCTTTGAAATTGCCCAGTATCAAGTCGCCCACGCAGCCAAATTGCTCGGATTGGATCAACATGTCACCGAAATTTTGTTGCATCCGATGCGCGTGCTGTGCGTGTCGTTCCCCGTCACCATGGACGACGGGACAACCCGCATTTTCCACGGCTTCCGGGCCCAGCACAACGACGCCATCGGCCCGACCAAAGGAGGCATCCGTTTTCACCCCAACGTCACCATGGATGAAGTCAAAGCGTTGGCCATGTGGATGACGTTTAAATGCGGTGTCGTCGGATTGCCTTACGGCGGCGCCAAAGGCGGCGTGATCTGCAATCCGAAAGAACTGTCAAAAGGAGAATTGGAACGGATCAGCCGCGGTTTTATCCAGGCCATCGCCTCCATTATCGGACCGGAAAAAGACATTCCTGCGCCGGACGTCTACACCAACGCGGAAGTCATGGGTTGGATGATGGACGAATTCAGCCGCATCCGGCAAGCGTATACCCCCGGTGTCATCACCGGAAAACATCCGATTATCGGCGGTTCCCTCGGCCGTGACAAAGCGACGGCCCGCGGTTGTGTCTATACGATCCGTGAAGCCGCGGCGAAGCTGGACATTCCCATGGAAGGCGCGACGGTGGCCATTCAAGGATTTGGCAATGCCGGCAGCTTTACGGCGTTCCTCTTGAAAGAATTGGGATGCCGCATCGTCGCCGTCAGCGATTCGCAAGGCGGCATCTACAATCCCGACGGCATCGATCCGCAAGAGGCGTTGACCGTCAAACAAAAAACCGGCTCGGTCATTTACTTGAACGACAAAACGCAACGCATCTCCAACAACGAGCTCTTGGAATTGGAAGTCGACATTCTTGTGCCGGCCGCCTTGGAAGATCAGATCAATGAGGAAAACGCCGACCGCATCAAAGCGAAAATTGTCGCCGAAGCGGCCAACGGCCCGACGACGCCGGAAGCCGATAAAATTCTCTACGAAAAAGGCATTCACGTCATTCCCGACATTTTGGCCAATGCCGGCGGCGTGACCGTTTCCTACTTTGAGTGGGTCCAGAACTTGGCGAACTATTACTGGACGGAAGACGAAGTCAACCAAAAACTGGAACAAAAAATGGTCGACGCGTACCATCGCGTCTACAACATGCATGAGGCCAAAGGGGTCGACATGCGGACAGCGGCTTATATGGTGTCCATCGCCCGCATTGTGGAAGCCATGGCGGCCCGTGGCTGGATTAAAGACAACATCAGCTTCTGAGTCTAGACGTAAAATCGTTTCAGCAGAATATGGTCAGCGCTTGCCTTCGTCTCCGGCCGTCAAGGCCGGGGGCCATCGGCAAGTGCTATTTCTATACCCATTGCCTTAATTTTTATAATGCTAAGTTCAGAATCTAGCCTATCCCGGAGGGACACCATGACGGAGCATGCGGCCAAAGCAACGCCCTATCCCCAAGATACGACCTACCCATCTTGGCGCACGATGCTGGCCTTTCTCATCCCGTTGATGCTGAGCAACTTCTTGCAATCCATCAGCGCCACCGTCAGCAGCATTTTTCTGGGACAGTTTGTCGGTGTGAAGGCGCTGGCCACCGTGTCCGTATTTTTTCCCGTCCTGTTTCTCATGATCTCCTTCCTCATCGGCATCGGCAACGCCAGCACCGTCTTGATCGGCCAAGCCTATGGCGCCCGCGACGAAAAACAATTGAAAATCGTCGTCGGCACCTCCTTGAGTTTCAGCTTTTTGTTGGGTGTGACGGTCATGGCCATCGGCATCGTCTTCGATCGGCCAATTTTCCAACTCATCGGCACGCCGGCGGATATTTTCGACATGGTGGTCGGTTACGCCAAGCTCATGTTTTGCGGATTGCCGTTGCTGTTTCCGTACATCATGTACACCACGTTCTTGCGCGGCACCGGCGATTCGAAAACGCCGTTTTATTTTCTCGTCATCTCGACGGTGTTGACGGTGGCCTTGACCCCGTGGTTGGTGCTGGGCGGACTGGGCCTGCCGTCTTTGGGGATTTACGGCCCCGCATTGGCCTTTATCATCTCCGACGCCGTCACGCTGGTCTTGCTCTTGATCTACTTGGAACGGAAAAAACATCCGCTGCGGCTGGACAAACAGACGATGCGCCACTTGAAAATCAACCCGACCATTCTCAAACTGTTGTTTAAAATCGGCATTCCGACCGGTTTCCAGATGATCATGGTGTCACTGTCCTCCATCGCCCTTGTGTCGTTGGTCAACCGGTACGGTTCCAGCGCCGCCGCGGCCTTTGGCGCCGCCAACCAAATCATCAGTTACGTGCAAATGCCGGCTGTCAGCATCGGCATGACGGTCTCCATTTTCGGCGCCCAAGCCATTGGCGCCGGACTTGTCCACCGGCTGCAGCCCATTTTGCGCACCGGCATCAAGCTGAATTTGGCGGTCAGCGGCACCCTCATCCTCGCCGTTTACGTAACGGCCAAAATGCTCTTGTCGCTGTTCATCACGGAAGCCGAGACGTTGTCCATCGCCATGAACTTGTTGATGCTCACCCTTTGGAGCTATTTGTTGTTCGGACTGATGAACGCCATTACCGGCATCATGCGCGCCAGCGGCGACGTCTTTTGGCCGACGTTGTTGTCGGTGATGAACATTTGGGGGATTCAAGTGCCGGTCGCCTATCTCTTGTCCCAACACTCGCCGTTAGGCCTGCAAGGCATTTGGTTGAGTTTCCCCATCGCCTTTGCCGGCGGCTTGCTCGTCCAAGCGGTGTATTATTTCTTCTTCTGGAAAAATAAAGAAAAAACGCGGCTCATCCAGCCGATGTGACGGACGGCTCCAACGCTTAGCCGCTTCCCCTTGGTCGGCTCTCTTCCCCCTCTTGCTCCCCTCCACCCGTGCTGCCGCCGATCCTTCGCTCCATCGTTCACGCTTCCCATGGGAACTGACGCCCCATCCGACCATCCATCGATTGGATGCTTTATTTTCTCAATTTATTGCGATTTTACGTTGACGTAAACGTAAATTCATGGTATAGTAGGCCTAGTCAAACAGGGGAGGTTGGAACCGGTTGACCAAGGACGGCGAAAAACGGCTTTTTTCCATTTCCGAGTTGGCGCAAGAACTGGATATCAGCACCCGCACCATCCGGTATTACGAAGAAGTGGGGCTGATTCATCCGCATCGGAGCGGCAAGGGAACCCGCTACTACACCCGCCGCGACCGGGCCCGGTTGAAGTTGATTCTTCGCGGCAAACGCTTCGGCTTTTCGCTCCAAGAAATCAAAGAAATGATCACGCTGTTCGACGAAGACCGAAGCGGCCGCAAACAACTGGAACGAACCATCCAGTACGGCGAAGAAAAAATCCGCGAACTGAACGCCCGGATCGACGAACTCATTCAGTTGCGGGATGAAATCATGGAATACAAAACCCGTTTCGAGCAAAAATTGGCCGCTTTGGACAGCCCGTCGACACCACCGGCCTCCCAACCCTCCAGCCCTGATTCCGAATCCACGACGCAAACCGAACAGGAGGAATGCGATGAACGTATCGAAGCTGCTCGCCATCAACGGGAACAAATATCCGGATAAAGAGGCCCTCATCTGCGGGGAACAACGGCTGACGTATCGCCAGTGGAATGAGGCGGCCAATCATTTGGCCCGCCTTCTGGAGCAAAGAGGGGTACAACCCGGCGACAAAATCGTCCTCATGATGCCCAACGTGCCCGAATTTGCCATTCTGTACTTTGCCATCATCCGTGCCGGCGGCATCGTCGTTCCCATCAACCCTCGTTTCAGCCATGATGAAGCCGCTTACATTTTGGACGATTGTCAAGCCAAAGCCCTTTTCGTGCATGAAGCCGTCTACCCTGCCGTGCGTCGGCTTGCAGAAAACGCCGACGGACGCCTCTATGTCAAAACCGGACCGGCCGAAGGCGCCTGGGAAAGCCTGGATGACTGGAAAAACACCGCCGTCACCGAAGGTCCGGCCTTTGATCACTGGGCTTTGACGGAAGACGACGAAGTGGACATTTTGTACACCTCGGGCACCACGGGACGTCCCAAAGGCGTCCGTTTCACCCACCGGAACTTGCTGGCGGTCAGCACCATGATCGCCGTCGAATTCGAATGCAATACGGACAGCCGCATCCTTCATATGATGCCGTTGAGCCATTCGGCGCCGTTGCACCTCATGTTCATAGCCGGCGTCGTCGTCGGGGCCGCCCATGTGTTTCATCCGACCTTTGCCCCGGACATTTTCCTGAAATTGGCGGAACAAGAACGCATCACCCATTTCTTCGGCGCACCGGTGGCGTATTTGTTGAGCATGCAGTTGCCGGATTTCGACCGGCGGGATTTGTCGGCGGCCAAATATTGGATTTACGGCGGCGCCCCGCTGTCCAAGCTGCAAGCCGACGCTATCGCCGAAAAGTTCGGCAAGGACAAACTGGTGTGCGTCTACGGCCTGACGGAAGCCGGACCCAGCGGCACGTTGCTGCGCCATCGGGATCACCATCACAAGTCGGGCAGCATCGGCAACCGGGCCGCCCTGTTTACCGAAATCGAAATCGTCGACGAACAAGGCCGGCTTTGTGCTCCCGGTCAAGTGGGCGAAATTCGCCTGCGGGGCGAAGGCACCATGATCGGTTATTTAAACCGGCCGGAAGAAACCGCTCTCACGATCCGAGACGGCTGGGTGTATACCGGCGACTTGGCCTATCGGGATGAAGACGGTTTCTTCTGGATTGTCGACCGGAAAAAAGACGTCATCATCTCCGGCGGTGTGAACATTTATCCGAAAGAGGTGGAAGATGCCCTCATCGCCCATCCCGACATCCAGGAGGTGGCCGTCGTCGGCGTGCCCCATGAAGTGTGGGGTGAAACGGTCAAGGCGTTCATCGTTCCCAAACCGGGCACGCCGGAACGGGATGAGGCGGCGTGGCTGAAACAAATTCGGGAATTTTTGACCGGCAAACTGGCCGATTACAAAATGCCGCGCCTGGTGACCACATTGGAACAACTGCCGCGCAACGCCAACGGCAAAATTCTCAAGCACCAGTTGAAAGACCTATCCTGACATCGCCCTGGTCCTCAAAAAAGCCATCCAATCAAAACCATCAAGGAGTGACAGCGATGCGGAACATCCAGCGGGAAATCGATGAACGGCAATACGGGGACAACATCCCGTTGCCCCCGGAAAATCCGAACTTTTACCTGGAAGATCCGAACTTGCAATACTTGATGCGCCGTTATTTGCCCGCCTCCATGCACGCATGGGCGGAAAAAGAGTTGACCCGCTTCGGTGCCATGGTGGCCGGGCCCATCGACGAACGGGCCGCTTATACCGACAAAGAAGGCAAACCGCGGTTGGTGCGGTACAACCGGCGGGGCGAAGACATTTCCCTGATCGTGAAAAACGACGGCTATTTGCAGACGGTCAAAGACGTCTACGGTGCCGGCATTGTCGGCTACTTGTACCGGGACATTCCCGAGCTGGGCCGTAAAGCGCCGTATGTATACTCCTATTTGCTCGGGTATTTGCTCAGCGAAAGCGAGCCGGGCTTCTACTGCCCCGTCACGCTGACCATGTCCGCCGCCCACCTGGTGCACCGTTACGGCACCGAGGAGCAAAAAGCGACCTATTTGACGGGGCTCACGTCGCTGGACGGGGACACCCTGTTTGAAGGGGCCACCTGGTTGACGGAACGGCAAGGCGGATCCGACGTCGGGGCCAACTTGACGGTGGCCGAGCCGGATCCGGAAAAAGAAGGAGTCTGGCGTCTCACCGGCGAGAAGTTTTTTGCCAGCAATGCCGGGGCCATGGTCGCCACCGTCCTTGCCCGGGTCAGCGACAAGCCGGGCACCAAAGGACTGGGCCTGTTCCTCGTGCCTTGGGTGAAACCGGACGGCACCCGCAACCATATCACCGTCCGGCGGCTGAAAGACAAACTGGGCGTCAACGCCGTTCCTTCGGCCGAGGTCATCCTCGAAGGCGCGGAAGGATACTTGATGGGCGAAGCGGACAAAGGGTTCAAATATATGGCCGAAGCCCTCAACATTTCCCGTATTTGCAACGCCGTGGCATCCGTCGGGATCATGCGCCGGGCGTTTTACGAAGCGTTGCATTACGCCCGCGGACGCCGCGCCTTTGGCCAACCGATCATCCGGTACGCCATGGTCAAAGAGACGCTGGCCCGCATGCTCACCGAATTGGAAGTGAACACCGGTTCCACCTTTGAGATGATTCATTCCTTCGACCGGGTCAACGACGGCACGGCGACGGCCGATGAAGAAATCATGACCCGCATGCTCATCTCCCTCATCAAATACCGGACCGGTGAAGTGTCCAAACAATTGACCCACGATGCTATTGAAACCTTGGGCGGCAACGGGTACATCGAAGAATACGTCACCCCGCGGCTGCTGCGGGACGCGCAAGTGCTCACCGTCTGGGAAGGCACCGCCAACATCTTGGCGTTGGACTTGTGGCGGGTCATTACGAAGTTTCAGGCCGACGACGTCTTCCTGCGGGTCATGAGCCGGGAGGTCAACGCCCTGTCCCATCCGCTGTCGGCCCCGTACAAGCCGCTGCTGCAAACGACGCTGGAGGAAATCCGGGAAAACGTCGCATTCCTGAAAACCCAGCCGGAAGACATCCGGACGTACCATCTGAAACCGTTGGCCGATCTCATGATCGATGTGTACCAGTTGGTGTGCATCTTGAAAGAGGCCGAAGATCAAGCCGCCAACGACGGCAACGGGCGCAAATTCATCGTCGCCGAGCTGTTCAAGCGGGCCCATTTCGACGCGGCGCCGAAACGCCGCATCCAGGAGACGGACTTGCCGGACTTGACCTACTTCGACGCGCTGGTGGACTATCGGCCGGTGCCGGTAGCCGCTCTGCTGGAAAAAATGCAACAACACCAGATTCAACAAGTTGGATAACGGATCGTCCCAAAAAATCAACCGGCCTCACGTTCGAGGCCGGTTCGTTTTTTCTCCGACTTTGTTTTCAGGGCGTTTTCCCTTCCAATTGGGCCAACAAAGCCTCCGCTTCGTCCAACTGTTCTTCGCTGAACACCGGAATGCCATGCCGCCGCAAGAGCGCCGCCGTCACGCCTTCCCCGGGAATTTTTGTGCCGGTAAACGTCCCGTCATAAATCCACGAACTGCCGCACGACGGACTGCGTTCTTTCAAAATGGCCAACGCCACGTTGTGTTGCCGGGCCAACTGCAGGGCCGCTTCGGCGCCTTTGCGAAACGGTTCGGTCACATCGACGCCGTGGACGTTGATTACCCGGTCGCCTTGAATTTCGGCCGGCGGCCGCGGCGTCGGCAAGCCGCCGGCCACTTCCGGGCAGACGACGACAAACCGGCCTTCCCGCTGCCATCGCTGAAAGCGGGGATCGCGGCACGTGTTGTCGCCCTCATCATACCGCACATTGTACCCTAACAGACAGGCACTCACCAAGATTTTGTGCACGGCCTTCACTTCCCCCTCGCTGCCGGCGGCCCGGCTTCTCCGCGCCTCTTCAACGGCCCGGTGTTTTCGATGGTCAATCCGTTCCTTCTTGGACCGCACTGTCTTTCCACGTCTTAAATTTCATCTGATAGCCCCACATATTCAGCCGGCTGACGGCCTTGGTCACCGCCGGCAAGAATACCGGCATCATGATGAGGCTGAGCAACACGAGACCGATGATGACGACGGTCGCAATTTCCATCAACGATAATACCCCAGAAGGATACATGGCCGCAAATGTGGCGCCCAAAATGACGGCGGCGGACATGACCACGTTGCCGGTGCGGGTGCATGCTTCAACCATGGCTTTCATGGCGTCGCCGGCCACTTCCCGGTACCGCATCATCAAGAAAATACTGTAATCCACTCCCAAGGCCACCAGCATCATGAAGCTGAAAAACGGCACGTTCCAACCCAACAACTCCACGCCAAACAACAGCTGCGACAACTGTTCGGTCAAACTCAGCGCCGTCCCGTAAGACAGTCCCAAAGCGGTGATGATGGCCACCGGTTGCAACACCGAACGGGTGATGATGATGAGCATTAACCCGATGCCGATCAGCATCAACGCCATCGTCCTGGCAAAGTCTTGCCGCGACAACTGTTTCAAGTCGTTGTTTTGCGCCGAGGTGCCGCCGATGGCAATTTCGGCATGCTCCAGATCGGTGCCCTTTAACGCCGCCTGGACCGTCGCTTCAATGTTTTCGATGATGGACATGGCTTCTTGCGAATACGGATTGACGTCGAGGATGATGCTCATTTTCGCCGTCTTCCGGTCATCCGACATATACATGTCCAACGCTTCTTGAAACTCGTCGCTCGTCAACACGTCCTCCGGAATAAACAGCTGTTCGGAAGCCGACGAGTCCCGCAGGTTGGCCATATAGTCTTGTGCTTCCTGCAGCCCTTCGCTGATTTGCGTCAGCCCGTCGGAGCTTTCGGCCAGACCATTCCGCAGCCGGTTCATGTTTTGTTCCAAGTCTTTTAAGCCATCGAGCAGCCGTTGTTGTCCTTGGTGAATTTGTGCCATTCCGGCGGTCAATTCCGGCATTCGCTCCGCCAGTTTCTTCGTTCCGGCAGCGGCGTCCGCAAGACCCGTGTCCAATTGCGCAGCGCCGTCGCGCAGTTGCGCGACGCCCGCTTGCAGCTTGGACAAACCGTCTTCAATTTGAGCAAAGGACTCGTTGGCCGCATGAAACGCGTTTACCGCCAGTTCATACTGCTGCAACGCCTGTTGGAGACGGTTTTCCAATTCGGTCAGTTGCTGTTGACCCGCTTGCGTCGTCGCCATGGCCTTTTGCACGTGCGGCTCCGCCGAAAGGTCCGGCCTCGTCTGGACGAGGGAAGTCAACGCCCGCGAGGTCTCGGCAAAGGCCGCTTCCGGTCCTGCCATCGCTTGTCGGAGAAGCGCCAACTGTTCCCCAAAGGTGCGGAAACCCGGTTCCAACTCCCCATACCCGGCCCGCAGTTGGGACAACGCCGCCGACAAGGTGCCGGCTTGATCGTTCAATTGACCCAATCCCGCCGCCAACTGGACGGCGCCGTCAGCTCCTTGGGAAATCCCTTCCTCCAGCCGCTGGATGGCCGCTTCCAGCGCAGCCGCACCTTTCCTCAACGCGCCGGTGCCGTCTACCAGCCGCTCCACGTCATCCAAGCTGCCGCTTTGGGCGGTCATGTTTTTTTCGGCCTCCGTCAATCCGTCATTCATTTCCCGGAGGCCGTCGTTGGCTTCCTGCAAACCTTGCTGCAACGTGTCCGTCTGATCCCGCAAATACAACTCGGGAATTTTTTCACCCGCCGGCCGGGTCGGACCGTACACCTCCGACACGCCGTCGACCCGCACCACTTTCTCCGCCAACTCGTCCAACCATTGCAACGCCTCTTGCCGATCCAGCGGTTCATCCGAGCGGACAACCAACGTGGCCGGAGACGAAAAACCGGGCGGAAAATGTTTCTCAATGACCGCAATCCCTTGCTTGGACAAATACGTGTCGTTCACTTCCCACAAGTTGTTGAAGCTCAATTCGTTGCTGTATAAGAGTGTCACAGGAATACAAATCACCGACACCACCAGCAACGCCACAAACGGCCGCGCCACCGACTGGCGGGAAAGAAACTTCCACAACTGGCTTTCGCCGTGTCCGCCGATCCGTGTCATCGGCCAAAACATGGCTTTTCCCAACAACGCCATGAAGAACGGGTTCAACGTCCGCAACACGAGCAACAACACGCCGATGCCAACGGCCACCGCTGCGCCCGAACGGTACACTTTGAAATCCGCCAGCAACAGCACGGCAAAGCCGATGAACACCGCCGCACCGCTGTACAGGACCGTTTTTCCCGCCGAGCGAAACGTCTGCTTCACCGCCGCCAACACGCTCTCCTGCCGGCTCAATTCTTCCTTAAAGCGGCTGTACATTAAAATGTTGTAGTCTGTTCCGATGCCGAACAACACGACAACCAAAAACACTTGCGTGAAGTTGGACATGGGAAAATCGACCCACTCCACCAAGTGGGCGACGACATTCAAGGAAACCAAATACGCCACGCCCACCGTCAACAACGAGACGAGGGGCACGATGGGCGAACGGTACACCAATATCAAGATGAGAATAATGACGATGACGGAAAACAGTTCGGTCTTTTTGACCCCTTGTTGCGACGATTGCACAAAATCTTCCACCACGAGGTCGGCACCGGTCAAATACGTCTCAATCCCGTCGGCTTGGATCGCCTCGTACAGCCGTTGCGTCACTTCCGCCACGGTGCCGGAGCGCTCGTCCACTTCCAATTGCGTCAAAATGGTGGTGCCGTCCTTCGAAACCAGTTGTTTTTCCGTCTCTTCGTTGTCCAAATGGGAGACAATTTTCGTAATGCCCAGTTCTTGTTGGTTCGCCTGCAGCTGTTGGATGATCGTCTCCACCTGTTGCCGTTGTTCGGCGCTCAACGCCCGGTCGCCGCCGTGGAAGACGGCAATGATGGAATACGTGTCGCCGCTGTCATCCATTTCGCTCAGCAGGACGCGGGCCGCTTCGCTCTGCACCGACGGCGGCAGTTCCACCTGCCCTTTTTCCCGCACCAGCTCGTCCAAATTCGGCATGGTGACGACCGCCAACACCGTCAAGACGAGCCAACATAGAAAGGCCGCCACATACTTTTTGTCCATCCGCCGATTCATCAGTCACCCTCCTACACGCTACAACAAGCGGAATGAATATTCATTCCACATCCTTGAAAAAATGCGTCAACATCGAATGGCATTCCAACAACACATTTCCACCTGTTCCATCAAAGCAGGAGTGTCTTCCAATTCGCCGCTGCGGATCACCTTGTACGTCCGGACGAACGCGCCAAAGACGATGGCGATCAACGCCTCCGACGGCAACGGCGCAATGATGCCCAGCCGCTTTCCTTTCTCCAAGACCTCTTTCAGCGATCCGAGGAACTGATGGAACAGCTGGCGGCTTTCTTCGTCCAGATAATGTCCGCCGGTATGAGCATCGATAAAAATCAACGCATGAATGCTTTTCCGGGCAAAATGAACCATCCGATGAAAGACGTGGCGGAATTGCTCCCGAACGGTGGCGTCCGGCGGAGGCGCCCCTTCCCGCAACGTGTCTGCAAATTGGGCGAGGCACTGCCGGTACAACGTGTTGACGAGAATTTGTTTGCTCTCAAAATAACGATAAATGGTGCCGGCACCGACCTTCGCCTTTTCGGCGATCATGGGCACCGTCGTCCCGTCGTAACCCCGTTCGGCAAACAAAATGAGCGCCGCGTTTAAAATCGCGTCCCGTTTGCTGGAAGACAATGGCCGACCCCTCCGGAATGAATATTCACTCCGGCATTATAGATCGAATGAGACGATTTTTTCAATAGAAAACACCGCCGATGGCAAGAGATACGTCGGCGGTGTCATGGCACCTTCAACCGCAGCCGATGATGTTCCTGTTATTCCTCTTCTTTCATCGTATGGGTCGTCGACTCTTCAATCAATCCGGTCTGGTCATTGACCCGGCCGCCGCCCAGCCCTTCGTTGACCATGCGGTCGATGTCCATGGACATCTCTTCCCGCCCTTCGTTCCGGGCATCGGGCATCCGTTGCTTTTTGTCGTCCATCCTCTGTCCTCCTTATGTATTCCTTTTTATTCCTTCCCCCATCCTTCAGTTTGTCCAGCTGCGCCAAAAACATGTAAAAAAAGACCCTCCGCTCATCCAGCAGAGGGTCACTTGAGGGAAAGGGGCGGATTTAACCGCCGTAATAAAAGCCGGTTTCTTTCAACGTCATCGGCTCGCCTTCCCGGTGCACGCCGGCGTTGATGACTTCCCCGATGTAGATGTAATGGTCGCCTTTTTCCACCTTCTCGACGACTTGGCATTCAAAATAACGCAAGGCATCTTTGAAAATGGGGCAACCGGTCTTTTCCGTGTAAAACTCGTAGCCGGCCAGCTTATTCCCTTCCGGTTCCACCGACTTGAAGAAGGCGGTCACCATGTCTTTTTGCCCCGTTTCCAGAATGTTGACGCTGAACACGCCGCTTTTGGCGATTTGCTGTTGGGAACGGGTACCCGCTTTCACCGCCAACGCCACCAACGGCGGCTCAAACGAGGTCTGCGTGAGCCAGTTGCCCGCAAAGCCGTTGACGCCGCTTTCATCTTTCGTGCCGACAATGTACAACCCGTATGTGATGCCGCGCAATGCCGATTTTCTCGCCTGTGCATCCATCGGACAATTCCCCTTTCTTTGGAAGCATTTTACTACAGAAAATACCTTCTCCTGCCGTCCATGATAGTCAAATTTTTGTCAAATGTCCATGGCACAGCACATCGGCACATTTCTTCCAGATAGGTCTATCGGTAAAATACAAAGAGTAAAATACCATTAGTGGTGATGACAACGAGATTGACGGGGATAATCTATCCGGAACAAGGAGGCATCTCAATGAACAACCAACCCAAAATCCAAGAAGGTCCCCAGTTTACGGCGGTCCATTTCGGCTCGTTGGCCAACCTGGATCAGTTCAATCGGCGGGGGAAAGTGTTTTTGAAAGATTTTCTGAAGTTGACGGGCATGGAAATCTCGGTGAACAAAGTGCCGGCCGGCGGCGAGGCGCCCTTTTTGCACAAACATAAAAACAACGAAGAAGTCTATATTTTCATCAAAGGCAAAGGACAGTTTCAAGTGGACGGCCAAATCATCGACGTTCAGGAAGGTTCCGTCGTTCGGATTGCTCCCGAAGGCGTGCGGGCGTTCCGCAACAATTCGGACGAAGACTTGTACTACATCTGCATCCAAGCCACCCAAGACAGCCTGAAGGCGTGGACCGCCACCGACGGCGTCATCGTGGAAGGCCCCGTCCAGTGGTAACATTTCGTCACCGGCAAAAAAACCGGTTCACAAGATGGCGAATTCAGCCGCTGGCCAATTCAGTGGAACATCGGGCTGGGAACTCCCCGGCTTTTTTGTTGATGAATGCTACATTTTTATTTATTATGTTTAGTAAATTGTCCCATTCTCGGTGACACCTGCGATTTCTTTCAAATCCAGGTCAATTTTCCTATTTTCAAGGAGGGAACAGCATGTCCGTCTACCAATACGAGGTAACGAAGGTCAACGGCGAAACTCAGTCGCTCCGCGATTTCGAAGGCAAAGTGCTGCTCATCGTCAACACCGCCAGCAAGTGCGGCCTGACGCCCCAATACGAGGGCCTGCAGGCGCTGTACGAAAAATTCCAGGACAAAGGCTTTACCGTGCTGGCGTTTCCGTGCAATCAATTCCTCGAACAAGAGCCGGGCACCAGCGAAGAAGCGGCCCAGTTTTGCCAAGTCAATTACGGGGTGAAATTTCCCGTCTTCGCCAAAATCGAGGTCAACGGCCCCAACGCCCACCCGCTGTTTCAATACTTGAAAGAACAAGCGCCCTTCCAAGGATTTGACGAAACCCACCCCCGGGCCCAACGGCTGAAACAAATTCTCCAAGAAAAGTATCCCGACTATTGGGCCGGCAACGAAATCAAATGGAACTTCACCAAGTTTCTCGTCGACCGCAACGGCCAAGTCGTCAAACGGTACGAACCGTACGTGGAGCCGCAACAAATCGAGCAAGACATCGCCCAGCTGGTACAAGGTTAATCTGGTACACGGTTCCATCCGATGACCGACGGGGCAAGGGAACACCCTTGCCCCGTTTCATTGGCATCCTCTGTTGACGTTCCGCCGTCCACCGGAATCAAGTAAAATGATGCTGACGAAACTAGGGCTGATGAATGCCAAAACGCCAAGACGAATCGGCATGACGGCTTATCCCGGAGAGAAAGAGGAGGCGAAGACGCCGTTGAAACCGTCGATTTACGGGCTGACCTTGCAAGAGCTGGCCGAGTGGTTGGAAGCCCACGGCGAAAAAAAATTCCGGGCCCGGCAAGTGTGGGACTGGTTGTACAAAAAACGGGTGGAACACTGGCACGAGATGAAAAACGTAAACCGGTCGTGTCTGGAACTGTTGGACGCCCATTTTGCTTTGAATTCCCTGAAAGTGCAGGTGCGCCAACAGTCGGCCGACGGCACGGTCAAATATTTGTTCGAACTGGCCGACGGCAACGTCATCGAAACGGTGTTGATGCGCCATTCGTACGGTTTGTCGGTCTGCGTGACGACCCAGGTCGGGTGTAACATCGGTTGCACGTTTTGCGCCAGCGGCCTGTTGGCCAAAGTGCGGGATTTAGATAGCGGCGAAATGGTGGAGCAGCTCATCCAAGTCCAACGGGACTTGGACCGGCGGGAACCGGGCAAACGGGTCAGCCACGTCGTCGTCATGGGCATCGGCGAGCCCTTTGACAATTACGAGCAGCTGATGCGGTTTTTGCGCATCATCAACGCCCAAGAAGGGCTGGGCATCGGCGCCCGCCACATCACCGTGTCCACCAGCGGCATCGTGCCCAGAATTTACGATTTTGCCGACGCCAACCTGCAAGTGAACCTGGCCGTCTCCCTGCATGCGCCCAACGACCGTCTGCGGACGCAAATCATGCGCATCAACAAAGCGTATCCGCTGGCCCAACTGATGGAGGCGTGCCGCTATTACGTGGAAAAGACGAACCGGCGCATCACGTTCGAATACATTTTGCTGCGGGACGTCAACGATCACAAACGCGAAGCGCTGGAGTTGGCGGAACTCGTCCGCCCTATCCGGCATCTCGTGTACGTCAATCTGATCCCGTACAATCCGGTGGACGAACACGTGCAATATCAACGGAGCACGCCGGAAGCCATTCAGACGTTTTACAAAACGCTGAAGTCCAAAGGGATTGCCTGCGGCATCCGCCGGGAACACGGCACCGACATCGACGCGGCCTGCGGCCAACTCAGGAGCAAACACGTCAAACGTCAAGCACGCCCCGAGTCGGTCCACTGATGAAATTCGCCGCAAAGCCCCATGCTCCGAACGGATTCAGGAGCCCGATTCAGGCCCGGTTCGTCCGAAGGTCTGATTCAGGACCCATTCGGTTGTCGGTTCGGTCGGCTCGGCGGCTAACGCGTTGTCCGGGGCCGTGTGGCCGTCATCCCACGGTCGGATGAGTTCCGGCGCGTCGTACGACGCTTGATTGACCTTCGGAGAGACGGGATAAGCCACCAACGCGTCGGCGGGAAACGGTTTGAGCAACGGCTGCCAATGCGCCGCATCGACGAACGACGGGTCCAGCCACGTCGCCTCATCTTCCTCCGCCAAGATGACCGGCATGCGGGGATGAATCGCCCGCAACCGTTCATTGGCTTCGGTCGTCACAATGGCGCACGTATACACCCACCGGCCGTCCGGCGAACGCCACCGTTCCCACAAACCGGCCATGGCAAACAGCCCCCCGTCTTTCCGTTGAATGCGCATGGGCTGTTTGCCGTGCTCCGTATGGGCCCACTCGTAGAAACCGTCGGCCACGATGAGACAGCGGCGGTGACGGACGGCATCCCGAAAGCTCGGTTTTTCCGTCAACGTCTCCGCCCGGGCATTAATGAGTTTACTGCCCATTTTCGCATCTTTGGCCCATGAAGGGATAAGGCCCCAGCGCAAATAACCGATGCGGTTTTCTTTTCCGTCGTTGATGACGGCCAACACCGGCTGGGTGGGCGCAATGTTGTAGCGCGGAACGTAATCATCGGGAACCGGATTCCGGACCCGAAAACGGCGGACGATCTCATCGGCCGACGCAAACAGTGTAAAACGGCCGCACAAAACAGTTCACCTCCCGTACACTGCCCGTACGAACGATCCGACCACTCACCCTCCCGGATTTCCTCTGCAAGCCAACCACACCCTCCATGGAACATCCTCCCATCAACGGAAAACTTCGATCAACAAATCTATTCATCACAGAACACAACCTTTGACAAATTGTTGAAAAACTGATTGAAAGATGCAACGACAATATTTATAATAATTATCAAGTAAAAATAATAATTCCATGGAGGGAACATCATGTCAATCTATTCCTTCACAGCAGAAACGGTCGACGGTAAAAACGTCTCTTTGGATACATACAAAGGCAAAGTGTTGATGATTGTCAACATCGCCAGCGCCTGCCGTTTCACGCCGCAACTGGAAGACCTGCAAAAGCTGTATGAAAAATATCACCCCCACGGCTTCGAAATGCTCGGTTTCCCGTGCAACCAATTTGACAACCAAGCGCCGGGCTCGAACGAAGAAGTGGCCAGTTTTTGCCGCATGAACTACGGCGTGCAATTTCCGGTCTTTGCCAAGGTCGAAGTGAACGGGGACAACGCCCACCCGCTCTTCCAATACTTGAAAAACGAAGCGCCCTTCCGGGGCTTTGACGAATCCAACCCGGTGGCGCAACTGATGAAAAAAATAATCATGGACAAATACCCGGAATATTACATGGGCAATCAAATCAAATGGAATTTCACCAAGTTCTTGGTCGACCGTCAAGGTCACGTCGTCCGCCGGTATGAACCGTACGAAGAACCGCTGGACTTCGAGCAAGACATCGCCCAACTGGTCTTTCAATAAAACAAAAACATACTCGGCAAAAGAACGGTCCTGCAGCCAACCGGCCGCGGGACCTTTTTTGCTTGCGGGATGTTCAAAAAGTAGGCGGCGCGATGACCCAGATCAATTCCGCGGTCTCCGAACCGACATTCCGCCAGCCGTGGGGAATACGGCTGGAAAACGTGATGGCATCCCCTTCTTCCAGCACGTAAATTTGTCCACCCACATTCACTTCCATGCGTCCCTTTAACACAACAAGACACTCTTCATCACTGTCGTGGGTATACAGTTCACCGCTTCCCCCACCCGGCTCCACCAGCGAGTAAATCACTTCAAACTTGCCTTCCAACCCTGTCAACAAATACTTGACCGTCTTTTCAGGTTCCGGATAAGCCATGACTTTCCGCTCCGACTTTCGGACGACAATCGGTTTCGTCGAACCGTCGCTGCCAAAGGAAGCCGGCATTTCACTCGCCATCGCCGTTTCATCGTTAAACAAATCGGACAAGCGAATGCCAATGGCTTGTGTGATTTTTTGTATGGAAGCGATGGACGCTTGCGTTCGACCGCGTTCGAATTGGCTAATGAAACTCGCTGTCAATCCCGCCTTTTGAGCGACCTCGTTAATGGTCAGGCCTTTGGCCAAACGCAAATTTCGAATCATTTCTCCAAAATGTTTTTTTGTCAACTTCGATAACCCCTGTCAAGCGTCTGAGATAATGTCAGGTTTATCGTTCTATGAAAATGTCAGGGAAGGTGCCTGACCGGGTATACGAGATTGTCCGAAACGTCTCCCCTCCCGTCAAGGGTTGCCGGTAAACCGGCAATCGTCTGACGACGACGGCTTCGCCGCCCTTGACGTCCGGGTCGCCGTTTCGGGTAAGGAGCACAAGCCGGTCAGGAACACAGTGACATCGTTAACCTGGAGACCTTGCCTGATGCCCGCTAGCTGTGCTACGTTGGTATTGCTTGCTGGAGAATGGTTTTCTCCAGGGGTGGTTTGCAGCGGGCTTGCGTGGTGGCGCAGGTGCCGCTGTTTTTTTGACCGTCGACGTTGCCGACGTTTGAACGGACGGCGCTTCCACGCACGGCCATGCACGCCCCTGATGCCACACATATACTTGTCCTTGCATGTCCATGCGCACTTCCACAATCGCTTTGGCTTCCCAGCGCGGCACACCAGCCCCTGGTTTTGGCATGTAACGTTTGCCATTGTAAGAAAACGTTTGGCCTGCATTGATCCGACGATATTCACGACGGGCAAAGATATGTTCCAAAGGCACATGGGGCAGTGGGCGATAGGCCGATTCTGTTTCTTGCGGCTGTACCGCAAACAAACGATTGTGTTTTTCGATCAGTTCCGGAAGGGCTTGATTGGCTTCTTCCATGGTACAGACGTTTCGCAAACGCAATTCGATGACCAGACGGTCCTGAAACGTTCTCCAAAGCCGTTCGATGCGTCCTTTGGCTTGAGGTGTCAAGGCTTGGATATGGGTGATGCCTAAATCGGCAATGGCTTGGCCAAAGGTTGTGAGGGAAGCGGGTTGACCGGCCAGTTCTTGTTCGAATGAAGGATTGCTTTTTGGAGAAGAAAAAATGGTGTGCCTGTCGCTATAGAGAGCCAGTGGTACGCCTTTACGACGCAAGGCTTCGCACATGGCAGCGGCATAACCTTCCAGCGTTTCTTGCGGTCGAAAAACTGCAGCGAGTACTTCTCCGGTGGCATCATCGATGATGGCGTGCAGGACCATTTGCGGTCCTCTTTCCTCCAGCCAGGAGAAAGGTGAAGCGTCAATCTGCCATAGCATTCCGGCTTGTGGTTTGCGCGGCCTGGGACGATGCACTTTGGAACGGCGTTTTACCCGTTGCGCACGCATCCCGCCTTGAATGAGAATACGTCGAACCGAGGAAACGCTGAGATGAATGTTTTCATATTCTGCCAATAATTCAGCAAAATGAGTGCAATTACTGCCGTAATAACGGGACTGGTATAAGTGCAAGACACGTTGTTTAAGGTCATCGGTCAAGGCATGAGCAGGTTTACGTCCACGATTACCGTGAGCAATGGCTTGTGCACCTCCGGAAAGATACTTTGCCTTGAGCCGATAAGCTTGACGCACACTCAACTGTAAAATGCGAGCCACATCTTGTTCGGTCAAACGTCCATCCACCCAATGTTGTAGAACCATCACACGTTTCAATTCATCTTTGGTCAAGGTGATTTGCTCCTTACTCATACTGACATTTTCTTGGAACAATTACACCCTGACAATATCACAGCACGACAACACGAATGACACTTTCCAGTGTCAAGCGTCTGAGAAAATGACAGGTTTATCGTTCTATGAAAATGTCAGGGAAGGTGCCTGACCGGAGATACAAGATTGTCCGAAACGCCTCCCCTCCCGTCAAGGGTTGCCGGTCAACCGGCAATCGTCTGACGACGGCTTCGCCGCCCTTGACGTCCGGGTCGCCGTTTCGGGTGAGGATGACAAGCCGGTCAGGAACACGGTGACATCGTTAACCTGGAGACCTTGCCTGATGCCCGCTGGCTGTGCTACGCTGGTATTGCTTGCTGGAGAATGGTTTTCTCCAGGGGTGGTTTGCAGCGGGCTTGCGTGGTGGCGCAGGCGCCGCTGTTTTTTTGACCGTCGACGTTGCCGAGGTTTGAACTTGCGGCGCTTCCACGCATGGCCACGCGCGCCCCTGATGCCACACCCATACTTGACCTTGCATG
>PKQY01000030.1 GCA_017577895.1 Bacillota bacterium | reverse complement strand
AAAATTCCTTGAAGGCCGGCACGACAGCTCCTTCATATTTTTCTTCAATGTAGGCTTTGACTTCGTCGGAAATCAACGCTTTGGCCAGTTTGGCCAAGTTTTCGTCATCTTTGTCCTCTTCGCGGACGACCAAAATGTTGACGTAAGGCGAATCGCTCTCTTCAATGAACAGCGCGTCTTTCGTCGGAACCAGGCCGGCCTCCATGGCATAGTTCGTGTTGATCACGGCAATGTCGGCATCATCCAGCGTCCGGGGCAACATGGCCGCTTCCAACGTCTTGATGTTCAAGTTTTTCGGGTTTTCGGCGATGTCGTTCACCGTCGCCTCAATGCCGGCATCTTCTTTCAGTTTCAGCAAGCCGGCTTTTTCCAGCAAGAGCAGCGCCCGTCCGCCGTTGGTCGGGTCGTCGGGAATCGTCACGGTCGCCCCATCGGCCAATTCATCCAAAGACGTGATTTTTTTCGAGTACACGCCCATGGGCTCAATATGGACGCCCACCAGCGGTACCAGATGCAAGTTTCTTTCCGACACCATTTGTTCCAAATAAGGAACGTGTTGGAAATAGTTGGCGTCAATTTCGCCGTCTTCCAAGTTCAAATTCGGCTGCACGTAGTCTTCATACACGACGACTTCCAGGTTGATGCCTTCCTTCTCCAACGCCGGTTTGACCACATCTTCCAAAATTTCCGCATGTGGAACGGCCGTGGCGCCCACTTTCAACGTCACCGGCTCGCCCGTTTGAGCCGCTTCCTGCTGTCCTTCGGCTTGCTCGCCTTGCTGGGCATTGTTCGTCGCACCGCCGCAGGCAGACAAGGCCAGGGCCAACACCAACACCAGGCCGCCCAAAAACCAACGTTTCAACATCCCTACCCCCTTGTTTTCTTAATATCGATAGGATTAGTAAGAATTGAATTATCCTTGCCGGACATTATACTACGACCGTTACCGCTTGTCTACCCGTCGGGCCAACCAATCGCCGGCCGATTGCAACAGTTGCACCATCAGCACCAAAATGATGGTCACCACCGCCGTCACGTCCGGTTGGAACCCTTGATACCCGTAACGGATGGCCATGTGCCCTAAACCGCCCCCGCCGATGGCGCCGGCCATGGCCGTATAACCGATAATGGTCACCCCCGCCACGGTGATGCCTGAAATGATGGCCGGCAAACTCTCGGGCAACAACACTTTGAAAATGATTTGCCAGTTGTTGGCACCCATGGCCTGGGCTGCTTCGATGACTCCCCGATCCACTTCCCGCAGCGCCGTTTCGATGAGTCGGGCGACAAAGGGAGCGGCAGCAATGACCAACGATACGGTGGCCGCCTTCCAGCCGATGGCCGAACCGACCACCAGACGGGAAACCGGAATGAGCAAAATGAGGAGAATCATAAACGGAATGGAACGGAAAATATTGACAATTGCGCCTAAGACCGAGTTGAGCCAACGGTTGGGCCAAAGGCCCCCCTTGTCGGTAATCACGAGCAAAATGCCCAGCGGCAACCCCATCAGCGTACTGAACAACAACGAGAAGCCGGTCATGTAGGTGGTCTCCAGTGTCGCCTCCCACAATTGGGGGAGCTTGTCCAACACGTTGTCAAACATCGGGACGCAACACCTCCACCTTGACGTCCTGCGCCAGCAGGAATTGCCGCGCTCTTTCCCGTTCGGCGGGCTCGCCTTGGATGTGCAAGTCCACCGTGCCGTACAGGCGCGTTTCCAACGGTTGGACGTGGCTTCGCAACATGGCCACTGCCAGCGGGAATTCGCGAATGAGCTGGGGGATGACCGTGGCGTGGGCCTGATTGTTTAAATAACAGCGCCACACTTCTCCGCCTTCGGGGAACGCATACGGCTCGTCATCCACCGGCGCCTGGGCCAGTTGCTGGACGAATTGGCGGGTAATGGGCTGTTGAGGATTGCGGAACACATCCTCCACCGGCCCAATTTCCACCAGTTTACCCCGCTCCATCACTGCCACGCGATGGCAAATTTTCCGGATGACATGCATTTCATGCGTAATGAGGACGATGGTCAACCCCATCTCTCGGTTAATCCGGGCCAACAACTCCAAGATGGAATCGGTCGTCTTCGGATCCAACGCCGACGTGGCCTCATCGGACAGCAACACTTTCGGATGATTGGCCAGCGCCCGCGCAATGCCGACCCGCTGCTTTTGTCCTCCCGACAACTGGGACGGATAGGCGTCGGCCCGCTCTTCTAAACCGACCAACCGGAGCAATTCTTCCACCCGCGGTCCAATCCGGTGTTTGGGCCAGCCGGCCACTTCCAACGGAAAGGCCACGTTTTCCCGCACCGTACGGGACCAAAGGAGGTTGAAATGCTGAAAGATCATGCCGATCTCTTGCCGCGCCTTGCGCAAATCCGCTTTCTTCAAACGGGTCATCTCGCGGCCGCCGACGACCACAGACCCGTCCGTTGGCCGCTCCAACATGTTGAGCATGCGGATCAGCGTGCTTTTCCCCGCCCCGCTGTAGCCGATGATCCCGAAAATTTCCCCTTCATGTATCTCCAGATCCACGCCGTCCACCGCCACGACGGTCTGTTGACCGTCTTTGAACGTTTTGCGCAGTCCACGGACCCGGATCACGGCGCATCCCCTTTCGCACACAAAAAAACCATTCCTTTGACGGAATGGGGTGTTTTCTTGCCAATGATAGAATCTTAGCATGGGGCTAGGTTTCTGTCAATCTTCGTACAATACGGCCCCGGGTCCGCCGCTCGGCGATCTTCCGATTCAACCACGCCAACAGAGGCCGGTGTTGCCGCTCTTGCCGATAAATTTCCCGCAACTGTTCCACATCGATGGGCAATCGCGGCATGTCCGGCGACATCCCATCCACGCGGGCGGAAGGCCGTTTTTGGGCTGCCAACGCCCGATGTACCAACGACCACAACATATGGGGAAACATCATGTACGCCAACAACGCTTGAAACGCTTCCGCCGTCAACGGCCACTCCTCTTCAAATCCGTCGACCGCCGCTGCCGCTGCCTCCCACGCTTGTGGCACTTCCCAGACCAACAGCAAGAGCCGTCCTAAGTCACTGAGTCCGTTTCCGGGCCACCACCGTTTCCAGGGCGCCAACTTCATTTCCCCAGACGGCAACGACAGAAAACTGTCGGACAAATCGCCCATGGTCCAACGGCTGAATACCGGAACGGGACGGTGCTGCAAATCTTCCAAAATCCAGATGGCCGTATCGATGCGCTCCAACATGGGCGGCACGTTGCGCACAAACAGCCGTTCCTCCTCCGGCAAGTTCGCCGCCGTCAGCCACCGCTGGCGCACCTCGAGGACCGTTTGCCGGCGCTGACGCATCGTCTCCAGCCAACCGGAAAACGGAAACGATGCCGCAGGACGGGTCGCATCGGCCGCCCTATTTTCCGCTGATGCAGCTTCGGCCGCTGCCAGCTGGCGCTGTAATTTTCCAATAGCCCGCCCCCAACGGTAAAAATCTTGGACAGACTGGGGCCATTTCAGCCGCGTGCTTTTTTCCGGCCACCGGCTGAAGGTGTAAGCCCGGCGGCTGGTGAACACCGCTTCTTGCCGCTTCTTCGTCAGAATGAGCGGTAAGAGGAGCGAACTGTTTTGCCCATGTAACAGCCGATAGACGGTCAAATAACGCTGGACGTCGGAACGCAGCCGCCACGGCTGCAACCATCCGGTCTCGCCGTCGACGGTGACGAGAAAACCGCGTTCGAAAAAGGCGATTCGGTTCGGATGCACGTTGTATTGACGCAACACGACGGACATTTCCCGGGTCAGTTTATCCACGCCCATCGCCTCATTCTTTTTTAATTGGAATAAAGAGGACGTTCCCGGGCGGCAAAAAAGTCGGTTCCGAAATCCGGTTGAGCCGCATCAGTTCGGTGACGCTGACACCAAACTGTTGCGCCACATCTTCCAAATGTTCGGGCTCGGACACCCGATACAAGCGTAAAGAGACGAAACGTTCCGCTTTCCCTTTCAAAATGGGCGCCAAATATTCGCTCAATGAAGATGTCGGTTTCGCCTCTTTCCGTTTCACGGATACTCCTTCGGATGCCGACAACTCTTCTTCCCCATGCCCCACTTTGGCATCCAAAGTTGTTTTCTCGTCATCCTGGCTTGTCACCGTCGGTCCTGCTGCGGTTTCCGCTATATCGGCCGGCGTTTCTTCCGCCGATGCGGACACGGCTCCCGTCAACCATTCGGACCAGGTGGACTCACTCCGGGATGTTTCTTTCGCATTCGGCCTAACCATCACTCGAACCGAATCATCGGCAGAACCCGGCGAAACACCGGCCTCTTCCGTCGCTTCATCGGTTTTTTCTGTCTCCGACGGCCCACCATCGGCCATCTCATCCCTGGAAACGACGTCGAAGCCCGCAATGACCGAAGTCGACAGGTCATCTTTCTCCTGAGTCTCTTCGTAACTGGATGTCGCGTCGCTCGTCCATGCCGAAACCGACTTCGGCCGAGCCACGACTTCAAACTCATCGAGTGGCTTGGAAGCATCGTCACCGTCATGCGCAACGGCTTCCAATGGCGCCGACGATTGTTCACCGCTTTCGGCAGGCGATTCCGACTCCGCCGCATCGTCCGATTGCACTGGCCCTTGTCCGGACACGAGCACAATCGACGGCACCGTCTTCACCTGCTCGAACGTTGGCTCCGTCGGCCGGGAGACTTCTTCACCGCTCACCCCTTCTACCACCAATTCCGCCAACAGTTCCAACTCGTGGGGTGACGCCAAGTCAAAATCCATTTGCGACACGCTGACCCGCAACTGATTCGGATCGGACACCCGGTGACGGGGCAGAACAATTTCCAGCGGAATGCGATATTCAAACGGAAACGGTTCGGAGGTGTGTTCGGCGCGCACCTCCTCCGTCGAAGGTTCTTGCTCCCACTCGTATTCGGTCAACGTTTCGGCCAAATACGTACCCCGAATGGTCATGTGGCCCGACAGGCTCACTTGCGCCGCTTGGACGTCAATGTCCACTTCCGGGATGATTTCCAGATCGAGAATCTCCTCTACGCGTCCCTTCAACGGTTCCAACGGCAACCGCTCATGCAAGTCCAACCGAAGAACCGGTAACTGTCCCCCCAACAATCTCCCTCCCTGCCTTTCGAACCTCACCTTTTCGGTTCTTGCAGAAAGCTGAAATCCATTCCCTCAAGACATGTATATGGTTCTCGGCAGGGGATTAGTACGGTTTTCTACAGGGACTTCAACACGCGCCGTTGGGCTTCCACCGTTTGCGCCAAATCGTCTTCCGTATGGGCAAGGGAAATAAACATCCCTTCAAACTGGGACGGCGCGATAAAGACGCCTTCATCCAGCAACTTTTGGAAATACTTGGCGAATCGCTTCGTATCCGACGTTTTGGCTGTCGCAAAATTGACGACCGGCACGTCGGTGAAAAACACGCTCATCATGGAGCCCACCCGGTTGATCTGACACGGGATCCCGGCTTCTTCCGCATTTTTCCGGAATTGTTCTTCCAGAAAGGCGCCTTTTTGTTCCAGGGCTTCGTAAACGCCGGGTTTGCCCAGTTCTTTCAACGTCGTCAAACCGGCAACCATGGCCAACGGATTGCCGGACAACGTCCCTGCTTGGTATACGGGTCCTGCCGGCGCCACGTATTCCATGATCTCCCGCTTGCCGCCGTACGCGCCGACGGGCAAACCGCCCCCGATGACTTTGCCGAGGGTCGTCAAATCCGGCGTGATGCCATACAAGCTTTGCGCGCCGCCATAGGCGACCCGAAAACCGGTCATCACTTCGTCGAAGATCAACAACGCTCCGTATTCGTGGGTCAACTTCCGCAAACTTTCGAGAAAACCGGGTTGCGGCGGCACTACTCCCATGTTGCCGGCCACCGGCTCGACGATGACGGCCGCGATCTGTTCGCCGTACTGTTCAAACAACTGTTGTACCGCTTCCACGTCGTTGTACGGAGCAACCAACGTACCGGCCGCCACGTGTTGGGGGACGCCGGGGCTGTCGGGCAGACTCAAGGAAGCGACACCGGAACCGGCTTTGATCAACAAGCTGTCGGCATGGCCGTGATAACTGCCCTCGAATTTGATAATTTTTTCCCGTCCCGTGTAACCGCGGGCCAAACGCAACGCGCTCATGGTCGCCTCGGTCCCCGAATTGACCATCCGGACGACCTCGATGGACGGGACAATCTCGGTGACCAACTTGGCCATTTCCGTTTCCAATTCGGTCGGGGCACCGAAACTGGTCCCATTGCGGGCCGTCTCTTCGATGGCCTGAACGACCGCCGGATGGGCGTGGCCCAAAATGAGCGGCCCCCACGAACCTAAGTAATCGATGTATTCGTTCCCGTCGATGTCATACACCCGGGAACCGGAACCCCGGGCAATAAACACCGGATCGGTTTCGACGGCCCGAAAGGCGCGAACCGGGCTGTTGACACCACCGGGAAGGTATTGCAATGCTTGACGGAACGCTTCAACGGATCGTTGCCGCGATCGTGCCACAATTACCCACTCCTTCTGGCTCGCTTGATTTCGACTTCATGCTACCCCATTTAAACAGCCGTGACAAGGATTGGCAACCACGGGGACATGCGTTACAATCGAGGAAGTTTCAGAAAACCAAAGAGGGGGATTCCGATGAACTGGACAACAGCCGACCTGTACGACGCGCACGAACAAACGGTCCAAATTTGTCAGCCGATGTTCCGCTCCTTCGGCGGACGGACGAAATTTTGCGGACCCATCGCCACGGTACGGGTTTATGAAGATAATGTACTGGTCAAACAAGCCCTCGAAACCGTTCCCAACGGCTCCGTCCTGGTCGTCGACGGCGGCGGTTCCACCCGCTGTGCGCTGATGGGAGACAATTTGGCGGCCATCGCCGTCTCCCGTGGACTGGCCGGTGTGATCATCAACGGGTGTGTGCGGGATGCGGCCGAATTATCCCGCATGCCCATCGGCATCTTGGCGCTGGCCAGCAATCCGCGAAAAAGTGTCAAACAAGGAAAAGGAGAGCGGGACGTCATCCTCGGGTTTGGCGGTGTCATCTGGCAACCGGGCCACTGGGTGTACGCCGACGAAGACGGCATTTTGTTGTCCCCCCAACCGCTGCATCAAGCGTAGCGGCAAACCGTTCGACTTCAAAGACGAATAACGTGAAAAACGAAAGGGCGGCACTTTTGAAAGCCGCCCTTTCGTCATTTATGCCGATGAACAGCCACTCTCCTCGCGGCCGGCGTCACCCACATCGGCAGTTGCCCCGGTTGGCGCATGAACCGCTGCAACCGCCACACCCGAAAACCGCTTCGTCGTTACGCGGGACTTTGATCGTATGGGACACCGACCGTGCCAATGTTCGGCTGATGTGATACAACATTTTTTCCAGCCGGTCTTCGGCCGCTTTCATTGCCCGCACGACCTCCAGTTGCTGCAGCTCATCCCAAAGGCGCCGTATTTCGGCGTCTTTTTCCCGGTAATCGGGATGCCACCAGCCTATTCTTTGCACTTCTTCAAATTCCTCTTTTTTTCGGACAAAACGGGCAATGAGTTGTTGTGCCTTCTCGTCCTTCGCCAGCCGTTTCCGGCATTCCACGTAGTCCTGCACTTCTTGTGACTGTTGAATCAACTCGCCCAATTCATAGGCCTTGAGGAGAATGGAAGACATATCCCATGAGGATGACATCTTCACCACCTCACGGCCATTATAACAGAAGGAAAAAGGCCCTACCACGGGCATGGCAGGGCCTCTTCCTGGAATGACTGGGAACCCCATTACTTGGGACCAAAAATCGTAAACAAGATGGCAATCAATGCAAACACGCCAAAGGAAACGAGAAAACCGACCACCGCGTCGACAAAATCGTTTTCAACCCGTTTTTTCGTCCGATTGGCCATGGAAATTCCTCCGTTGTCGAAAGTGAACCTTCAATTAACCTTCTGCCAACAGTTTTTTGAACTCCTCGGTCAACTTGGGCACCACTTCAAACAGGTCGCCCACAATGCCGTAATCGGCGACTTGGAAGATGTTGGCCTCCGGATCTTTGTTGATGGCGACGATGACTTTCGAGTTGGACATCCCGGCCAAGTGCTGGATCGCACCGGAAATCCCGCAGGCGATATACAAATCGGGAGTGACCACTTTCCCGGTCTGGCCGATTTGCAACGAATAGTCGCAGTATCCGGCATCACAAGCACCCCGGGAGGCGCCAACCGCCGCTCCGAGCACGTCCGCCAGTTCATACAGCAGTTTAAATCCGTCCGCGCTCTTGACGCCGCGACCGCCGGAGACGATGATCTTCGCCTCGGTCAAATCGACGCCGCTGGCTGCTTTCTTCACGACTTCTTTGACCAACGTCCGCAACGAGTCGTCGCTCAGCTCGACCGCCAGCTCTTCTTTTTGGACGGAACGGCTCGTATCCGGCTCATCAAAACCGATGTTGTTCGGACGGACCGTCAAGAACAATTTACCGCTTTTGAACTTCCGTTTGGCAAACGCTTTCCCGGAATAGATGGGCCGGGTCGCAATCACTTCGTCCCCGTTCACTTCAATGCTCGTACAGTCGCTGATGAGACCGAGCTCCAACTTGGCCGCCACCCGCGGTGCCAAATCTTTCCCCATCGCCGTATGTCCGAGCACGATGGCATCCGGATTCGTATGTTCGATCACGCGCAGCAAGGCTTGCATATACCCATCGGTTGTATATTGATCCAACTTGGCATTGTTTACGAGCACCACTTTATCGGCACCGTAGTGCCCCAGCGTGTCCGCATAGTTGCCGGCTGCCGTACCGAAGGCGGCCGCCACCACCGTCCCTCCGTTGCTGATCTGGCGGGCAGCATTCAATGCTTCAAACGTCACATTGCGCAAATTCCCGTCTTTTGCTTCCGCCAATACCAATACATTTTTTGCCACAGACGTTTCCTCCCTTTTCCCGTTAATTCCCGCTTCCACAAACGACGTCGGAGCACTCCGTAAACGGCGCGGACGCTCGACCCGCTGTTACACGACTTTGGCTTCGTTACGCAGCAAGGAAACCAGTTCTTTGACTTGAGCGTCCAAATCCCCTTGCAAGATTTTCCCCGCTTGCTTTTTCGGCGGCAAAAATACCTCCACGGTTTCAGTTTTCGGCTGTACCTCTTCCGGATTGATCCCGAGATCGGCAGCCGTCAAGCGCTCCAACGGTTTTTTCTTCGCTTTCATAATCCCCGGCAACGACGGATAACGGGGTTCGTTCAATCCTTGCTGGGCCGTCACCAACACGGGAAGCTTCGTTTCAATAATTTCCACATCGCCTTCCACATCCCGTTCCGCCGTCACTTTGTCGCCGTCGATTTCCAGTTTCGTGATGGTCGTGATTTGCGGAATGCCCAGCAATTCCGCCAAACGGGGACCGCCTTGACCGGCGCCGTCGTCCACCGCCACGTTTCCGCACAGAACGATGTCAAAACCGTTTCGTTTCACCGCTGCTGCCAGCACTTTTGCAGTCGTATATTCGTCGCCAAACAGCGACTCGTCGTTGATGAGCACCGCTTTGTCTGCGCCCATGGCCAATGCCGTCCGCAAAGCGCTTTCCGCCCGGTCCGGACCGACGGTAATCACCGTCACTTCCCCGCCGAATTGCTCTTTCAATTTGATGGCTTCTTCCACGGCGTACTCATCATACGGGTTGATGATAAATTCCACGCCTTCTTCGTTGATTTGGCCGTCTTTAATCGTGATTTTTTCCTCTGTGTCGAACGTCTGCTTCAGACATACCACAATGTTCATACCCAATCTCCTCTCTTTTCATGTTGGGTGCCGAATCCCGCCGGACTCTGGCTCAACAACAGGATTATTGTACCATAAATTTTGTTTTAAGACAGGATTGTTGAATTCTGGTCATCACTTTTCCTTTCTTGGCTATTCTGCCCCGTCAGCCCGTATAATAACAATTCGTACACGGGATCCACACTGCTCGTCAAATCATACTTGGCACCTTTCATAATCCAGGCGGTCACCACTTGATCCAAGGTGCCAAAGATCATTTTCCGGGCCAAACGGTT
Source organism: Bacillota bacterium (assembly GCA_017577895.1). GTDB lineage: Bacteria > Bacillota > Bacilli > ZCTH02-B2 > ZCTH02-B2 > Bacillus_BB. The sequence goes on along the minus strand of PKQY01000030.1, from coordinate 12,874 downwards.
GTCCAGCTCTTCTGGAAAAAGACCTTCTTTTTTCCCTTCTTCTATGAGTTCGTCGATTAAATCAAAATATTTTTTTAATGTTTTTCCAATCCCCTCTTGCACGACGGGATTGGACTGGCGCAATTCGATCTGTGTCACGATGGCGTAATCTTTGTTTTTCGCCATGTTGCCAAAATGCATGCTGATGAGGCAGTGCAACTTCTCCTTCACCGACGACAGCGGTTCCATTTTGCGCCGGATGGCCTCGATAAACTGGCCCATCTTCTCGCTGAACACCGAGATCAACACATCGTCCTTGTTTTCGAAATAGACATAGATGGTGCCGTCGGCCACACCGGCCTCTTTGGCGATTTTGGACACTTGTGCATTGTGATACCCCTGTTGGGCAATGACCCGGACCGCCGCTTCAATGATCGCTTGGTATTTTCCCCCTGTGCGCTTGGCCATTCAAACAAGCCCCTTTGCAATGATGAATTACCCTTATAAATACCATTAACGGCCGGGTGAATGACTATTCATTCAAAAAGTGTAGCCGGAAAGGTGTCACTTGTCAATGAACCGCTCAACACTAAATTGACGATTTTTTAAAAAATTAATAATAGGGGGAAATGAAAATGTAGACCAACACGCCGCTCAAACTGACGTACAACCAAAGCGGCATCGTCCAGCGGGCCAGTTTTTTGTGCTTCTCCACCTCCATAAAAACGCCGCGAAACAATGTCACCAATGCAATGGGCACAATAACGGCAGCCAGGACGATGTGGGTGATCAAGATAAAATAGTAAATGTACCTCAACACTCCTTCACCGCCGTACGGCGTCGACGGCGCCAGCGAATGGTACACCGTATACGTCAACAAAAACAACGTCGTCGTCGCAAAAGCCGCCCAAATGAACCGCTTGTGCATGGTGACATTTTTTTTGCGAATGTAGACCAACGCCAACAGCAGAAATAAGAAGGTAAAACTGTTGAAAATGGCATTCAACATGGGCAAGAACGTCAAGTCCATTTGGGCAACATTTTGCGGCTTCGGCATGACGTACAAAATGAAAATGATCGCGTAAATGACCACCGACAAAAGGACGACCAACGGCATGTATTTACGGGATGATTGGTTTTGCTCCCGCGACACGGTGACTTCCACTCCTTTCCAAACATCGCCGTCCCTTTCAACTTTCAACAATAAAAAAAGAGCGCCCAAAAAGCAAATGGATGCGCTCATACGTCATCATTTTGTCACGGATTCGATCCGGCTACTGTTGATCTTTCTGCCGCCGGAACAACGAGAGATAAGCACCGTATCCTTCTTCTTCCATCTTTTCCAACGGGATAAAACGCAACGCTGCCGAATTGATGCAGTATCGTAGTCCTGTTGGCGGGGGACCGTCGTCAAAGACGTGGCCCAGGTGGGAATTGGAACTTTTGCTCCGCACTTCGATGCGCACCATGTTGTGGCTCGTGTCCAGCCGCTTTTCAATGAGCTCGTCGTGCAGCGGACGGGTAAAACTGGGCCAGCCGCATCCCGCTTCGAACTGGTCCAACGTGCTGAACAACGGCTCCCCGGTCACGACATCGACGTAAATGCCCGGTTTGGTGTTGTTCCAATACGGATTGCGAAACGGCGGCTCCGTCCCGTTGTTTTGCGTCACCTCATATTGCAACGGCGTCAACCGCCGGCGCAATGCTTCTCTTTCTTCCTCGCCCCAATGTTTTTGGATAAACGCAGCACGGCCCGAACCTTTTTTGTAAGCCGTATAATGCACCGGATTTTTCTTGTAGTAGTCTTGATGATACTCTTCCGCCGGATAGAAAGGCCCTGCCGGCAAAATGGCCGTCACAATGGGCTTGTCGAATTTGCCGCTGGCTTCCAAGGCTTGTTTGGAGGCTTCCGCCAGGCGGCGTTGTTCTTCGTTGTGGTAAAAAATCGCTGTCCGGTACGAATCGCCCCGGTCGTGAAACTGGCCGCCGGGGTCGGTCGGATCAATTTGGCGCCAAAAAATGTCTAGCAGCTCCTCATAAGAAATTTGCTCCGGATCAAACGTGATCTGGACCGCTTCGTAATGGCCCGTCGTGCCGGCACACACTTCTTCATACGTCGGATTTTCCTTATGTCCCCCCGTGTATCCCGAAACGACCCGAATGACGCCGGGCCATTTGTCAAACGGAGACACCATGCACCAAAAACATCCGCCGGCAAAGGTGGCCAGTTCATACCGCCCATTTCCCATGCCATTCACCTTCTTTCCTCTTTCCAATCAGCATACGAGATCCGCTTCATCGAAAGCAAGGTCTGTTCCCCAATCCGCGTATACCAGCTTCCCCCCAAGCGGCCCAGGGGTTTCAGCACGTCGTACCGGATGCGGCCATTGTCCCACACCGCATCGTCAATGCCAACATGCACCACATCCCCCATCACCCAGTAGTTTTCCTTTCCTTCTGCCGCCAGTTTGATCATGTCCCGATACCGGCATTCGATATGAATGGGCGATTGGGCAATGGCTGGAACACGCACGCAGCGGCTGGGAACGACCGTCAAGCCGGCGTGGGGCAATTCGCTTTCCCCCGACGGGAACTCAATGGCCGTGATGTTCATGGCTTCCGCTTGCTCCTCCGGCACGATGTTAATCACGTATTCCTTTGTCGCCAAAATGTTACGGACCGTGTCTTTCCAACCGCCCACACTGAAACCGAGAACGGGCGGTGTCGCCGACATGACATTGAAAAAGCTGAACGGTGCCGCGTTGATGGTCCCATCCTCCCCCATCGATGTCACCCAAGCAATGGGACGGGGAACAATGAGATTGGCCAACAACAAGTATCGTTCCCGTCGGGTCATGGATTGAACGTCGATGTCCATCTCGCTTGTCCTCCTGTCGATGAAAGAAAAAGGAAAGGCGCCTTGTATGCCAACATACAGGCCGCCTTTATTCATTTTCCAATATGATTTCTCCAATGAAAATTATTGTTCCTGCGATTCGGCAGAAGCCGACTCGTTTTGGGCAGAAGCAACCTGAGCCTGCATTTTGACCCGCTCTTCTTCTTTCAAATGACGGCGTAATACTTTGCCCACCATCGTCTTCGGCAATTCCTTGCGGAATTCATAAATCCGCGGCACCTTGTAAGCCGCTAAATTTTGCCGGCAAAACTGATCCAATTCTTCTTCTGTAACGCTGTGCCCCTCTTTCAACACGATAAATGCTTTCACTGTTTCGCCGCGATACGGATCCGGCACTCCGACGACTGCCGCTTCCTTGACTGCCGGATGTTCGAACAACACGTCTTCCACTTCCCGCGGGTAAATGTTAAACCCGCCGGCGATGATCATGTCTTTTTTCCGGTCAACGATGTAAAAATAGCCGTCTTCGTCCATTTTCGCCATATCGCCGGTATAGAGCCACCCGTCCCGCAACGTGTTCGCGGTTTCTTCCGGACGATTCCAATAGCCTTTCATCACTTGCGGTCCCCGGATGATGAGTTCTCCCACTTCCCCAATGGGCACATCGTTGCCTTCTTCGTCGACAATGCGGGCTTCGGTATCCGGCCAAGGCACGCCGATACTACCGATCTTGCGCAAGCCGTAAATCGGGTTGCAGTGGGTCACCGGTGAAGCTTCCGTCAATCCGTATCCTTCCACGAGCCGTCCGCCGCTGGTCAGTTTCTCAAACTGCTTTTGCACCTCCGGCGCTAACGGAGCGGAACCGCTCAAACAGACACTGACGGAAGACAAGTCGTACCGCCCCACATCCGGGTGATTGAGCAAGCCGATGTACATCGTCGGTGCTCCGGGAAACTGGGTCGGCTTCATTTTTTGAATCGTTTCCAAAACTTCTTTCACATCAAACCGCGGCAACAAAATCATCATGGCCCCGGTGGCGATGCTCAAGTTCATAACCACGGTCATGCCGTAGACATGGAAGAACGGCAACACCGCCAGCACCCGTTCTTGCTCGCCGTTCAAGTCCTTTTCTTGCCATTCGATACATTGTAACGTGTTGGCTACCAAATTGTAGTGGGTCAACATGACGCCTTTGGGCAAACCGGTCGTCCCGCCGGTGTATTGCAGCAGTGCCACATCTTCTTTCGGGTTGATGGACACCGGTTGCGGCCGTTCGGCTTTTGCCGCTTTCATCAGTTGCGCGTAAGCGTAAACCCCATTGCCGTACGGAATGTCATGCCACATGCCGTCCTTTTTTTGCTTCAGCGGATAAAGCAAATTTTTGGGAAACGGCAAATAATCTTTGATACTCGTATAAATGATGCGCTTCAACGGTGTCTTGCTGCTGACTTTCGACACCCGGGGATAGACGAGATCCAATGCCAGAATCGTTTCCACTCCGGCGTCGTTCAACTGGTGCTCCAATTCCCGCTCGGTGTACATCGGGTTCGTCTGAACAACGATTCCCCCCAACAAAAGCACCGCATAATAGGCGATAATGCTCTGCGGGGTGTTGGCCAGCATCAATGACACCCGATCCCCTTGCTTGACGCCCAACTGGGACAACACTTGGGCAAACTTGAACACCTCATCCCTTAATTGGCCGTACGTCAATTGCTTGCCCATAAAATGAATGGCAATCCGTTCCTTGTATCGTTCGGCGGACTCCAAAAACAATTCGCCCAACGACTTTTCCGGATACGGTATCGATGAACGGACTTTGTCCGAATAATGTTTCAGCCAAATTTTTTCTCCCATTTGAAACCTCCCTTACTTTTCTGTAACTGCTGTGTGTATCCGTACGACAAATTTTCTGTATACCATTTTTTTCTTTATCATTGATCTAATTTGCAAATCAATTTATGAATCTATTTTACCGATTATCAGACCTTTCGCAAACCATCGATTCGATTTTCCGAAAAAAATCTTTTGTTGCCATAAATTAAAAAACTTAATGAACCATGCTTTCCCAAAGATACGCTGTCACGTAACTGGACCAAGGTTTCCATGCCTGGCCGATATGTCGCATTTGCTCTTCTGTCGGTTTTTCGTGCAGCCGATACCATTTCTGGACGGCGTTGCGCAACCCGACATCGGACGCCGGCAACCGGTCCGGACGCCCTAGGCCGAAGATCAAGACGTTCTCTACCGTCCACGGTCCTACACCGCGAATCCCGCTCCAAGCGTCAAAAAATGCTTCGTCCGGCATGTTCAACGCCTCTTCCAAAGTCGGCCAAGGAATATCTTGACTGACGACGCCGAGGACAAAGTTCAACACATAGTCCGCTTTGCGGCGGCTAAACTGCATCGCCATCAATTGTTCCTTTTTCAACACCGCCAATTCTTCCGGCTGAGGAAAGACAGGATATGCTTCGCCCCGCCACATGAATGGCGGCGCCGCCAACTGACAAAGCCGCCCAATGAGCTTGCGGGCAAAGGCCAAGTTCAACTGTTGTCCGATCAACGTTTTGACCATGCATTCAAACAAGGAACCGTCCAAGGGAGGCCGATACCCTTCCAGTCGTTGGATAATCGGCGCCAGATGCCGATCCTGGGACATCTGCCGGTAATAAGGCGTCAAATCGACGTCCACCATCCAAATATGGGCCAGCGCTTTTTGCAACCAACGTTCCTCCAGGGGCGTCAGCGGCTCGGTCCCGTCTTCCACCACCACATCGACCCGCAACACCGGTTCCCATACGTTTTTGTTCCAAGTCGTATAGGTCAATATGCGCTTCCAAGGCTGACTCGTCGAACTGTTCCGCCCATCTCGGCCGTAAACCTCATCCTGTCGAATCGTCAACGTCCGATACACCGAATGATCCGACTCGAACCGATACAGTTCATGGCGGGCATACATCAGCCGCTGCAACATGTGAGAAAAATTGTACGGGGGCTTCGGATAAAACGTGTAGGTGGCCATGTCCAACAACAATCCTCCTATTCAGCTGAGGCATTGACCTGCAACCGCGTCCTCTTCATTTTCCTTTTAAATTTTAAGAAACATTCAAAGAAAATGCCACCATTTGACATTGAACTTTTTGCGAAAGGGCGACACATTTCCCTTGTCCCATCCGTCTAAACAAATAAACCAACGATGAAGGGAGTAGGTCGTGGTGTTTGGCCCCTTCCGTGGATTGGCCGTTGTCGTTCTCATCCTGCTGACAATCAGCGTAACGGCGTGCAGCGATTTTGCAGAACCAACCGTACAACCCGTCCAAGCGTCGAACCCTGCAGCGACCAATCACCTGGACTTCAACGAAATCAAACGGGATCGGCAGCGTCTCGAACAACAACTGGAAGATTACAACCATCACTTGGAGCGCATTTGGAAACTTGTGAAAAACCAATGAGCAAACAACCGGGCATCCCGTTTTTCGAAACGGGTTGCCCGGTTTTTTCCTGTGTCCTCATTCAACCGTGCCGACGGAACAGACGGTACCCTACGAGGACGATGAACGCCCCCGCGGCCACGCTCGTCCAAGGGGTCATGGCTACCAGCGGTTCTTGCAGCCCGTCACCGCCATCCATGGCATACCATCCGACCAAGCCGGCCGCCAACACCGTCCCGACAGCCGCCAATGCGACATAGGCCCGTCGCCGTTGGGATCGCGGCCTATCGTTGATGGTCACGAGCAACTCCAAAAGCCCTAGCAGCAAAATCGGAGCAACGATCAAATACGCCACCTGACCAACCGTCACCCGGACCAACGCTTGCCGCATCAATCCGTAGAGCCCTTGCAACGTCAAGGCCCATCCGCAAAATAACAAAAACCATGCCGTCAGCCGCATCGGCCATTGCCGTTTTCGTTCCTGTAACTGCCGCCGCACTTGAGCATCCACGTCTCCCGGCCTCCCTAATGCGGCCACCGGATCTTTTTTTCGGACGCCAACCGCTCCATATGTCGGCGGATGTTGTCCAAAATGGCTTGTTGATATGATTTCGGGAAGGGACCTCTTTTCGGCAATCGGGGCATTTTTCCTTCACCTCTACATATATAGATTATAACAATGAATCATAATAATTAAAAATATTTGATAATATATTCGACCAATCGCTCCGGTGAAATTTGGACGGTGAGGAGGTTCTCGTGCTGAACATCTGGCTCATCTTGGTTCCGCATGAGTCAACGAGTTTCGGCGGGATGAACACAGCAAAACGACACCACATCAAAGACGGAGTGAAAACCATAAAAAAACGGCACCGCCTCCAGGAACTGTGGAGAAACGCGAGCCGCTAATACGCCGAACTGTACCCCGTGGAATGTTGGGCATTCCCACCCGCTCACGTACTACACTTCGGAACTCATTCCCCATCTGTTGGAAAAATATCCGTCATCAACCCGGAACAACTGTAGATTTTGGACACCGCCAAAGTATGGCGGGTTCTGGAAAAATACAAAATGTCCTGTAAAAGGACAAATGGCGTTTACTAATCGAGCAACACAATGAGCACATACGCAGCGACAGCCGCGTATAGCCAAAGGCGGTCGTTTTCACGGCAGGCGAACCATTTTTTCAATGGGACCATCTCCTTACAGAATCTTACGTTTGAGAATATTTTAAATACCGCAGTCCGATGGTGTCAAACCCGGCTTTCTCCATTGCTTATGGGGGCAAGCCGGTTTTGCCTGAACCGCAGCTCATGTAAAATATTCGATTCGCGCTTGGGGAAAACAGCGGGCAATGGCCGCCTCTAACACGTGTTGTAACTCGGCGGCCTCCTCGTCCCGATACACGTACTTGGCCCGGCCGTATTTCCCCCTTTTGATTTTCCGCTTCTCTTCATCCATGACCAGCTTCGTTTTCGGATACCGTTGTAAGATAACCGATTTAGCCACCGCCGTAAACCGATGCTGGATGAGTTCAAACGTCACATCGTCGTGATTCGTCAACGACGGCCTGCGGGCCAACCGCTCCAGCAATTGAACATATTGCTGTTGCCAGCCCTCGAACCGATACAGCGGCGCAACAATGAAACCGATAGGGTATCCGGCCCGGGCCACTTTTTCCGCCGCTTCGATTCTTAAATCCAAAGGAGAAGTAGACGGTTCAAAATATTTCACCACAAAATCGGCATTGACACTAAAGCGGATGCGCGTATGCCCCCCGTGGGGAATAGAAAGCAACGGTTCGACAAAGTGAAACTTGGTGACAAAGCGAAGCCTCCCGTACAGTTGGTCCGCCATGAACCGAATGGCCTGTTGCAAGCTGCCGGTCAAATGTTCCACCGCCAACGGGTCCGACGTACAGGCGGCTTCAAAACGGGTCACCTCCGGCGCCCGCTCTTCGATGTACCGTTTCGCCTGGGCCAAAATTTCCTCGACGTTGACATACACCCGGACGTAAGGCTTTGTGCTCAAATTCGTGTTCAAATAACAATAATGGCAATGGGCCATGCAACCGGTGGCCAAAGGCAAGGCATATTCCGCCGACGGTTTGGACGGCTCGAATTTCAACGACCGCTTAACCCCAACCACCAACGTTTTCTTGGCGATGCGATACGTCTGGGCGTCGGTTTTTCCCGACAAACCCCGCACTTGATTATGGCTCGTCGTCATGCGGATGGGCACACGAGCGTCCAGCATCCGTCGATACAACGTTTTCCCTAAAGGGTATTCCAACGCGTCCGGTTCAAAATACACTTGTTCCGGCATAAACAGCGTCGGAGCAATAACATTCATTTTCGGGCGCTCCTTTTTCCGCAGGGGATGAATTTAGTATGACGCGGCGGAGCGCCCGATATCATGGAAAACGTCCGTCACAATTTGAACCGTTCGACCAACGTCTGCAGGTTGCCGGCCGTATCGTTCAACGCCGTCGCCATGGACGTCACTTGTTCCATGGCCGCCGACTGTTGTTCCGACGAAGCGGCCACCTGTTCCGAATACCCCGTCGTCTCTTGAGAAATTTTCCACACTTGTTCCATAACCGTCACAAGCTTTTCTGCCCCGTCCCGCATCATCGCCATGGCGTCACCGACTTGGTGGATCCGCTTGTTCAACCCGCTGATTTGCTCTGCGATGGCCCGGAACGATTCCCCGGCCTGCTGGGACAGCCGAATGCCCGACTCCACCGCCGCCGTATTTTGTTCGACGGCCCCGACGGTACGGGCCACTTCCTGTTGAATTTGTCCGATCAAAGCCACGACTTGATCGCCGGCGGATTTCGACTGATCGGCCAATTTCCGCACTTCATCCGCCACCACCGAAAATCCGCGGCCGTGTTCGCCCGCCCGCGCCGCCTCGATGGCCGCATTCAAACTCAACAAATGGGTCTGTTCGGCAATGTTGGTAATCCACGTGACCACTTCACCGATGCGGGCCGCTTTCTCTTGCAACGAGCGAATGACTTCGTTCATCAGCCGGTTCGTCTCCCCGATGCGGTTCATCTGTTGCTGCGACTTGGCCATCATCTCGCGGCCTTCTTCGGCCAGACGAGCACTCTGCACCGAATCATGCTGCACCTGTTCCACTTCATGGACGGCGTGGGCCAACCGCTCCATCATCTCGCCCACGACCCTGTTGGCCTGTTCAATGTGCTCCGCTTGCTTTTCGGAACCGTCAACCACATGATTCATGGCCTCGCTGATTTGCTCCGCGGCCTGTGTCGTCTCTTCGCTGCTGGCCAGCAGTTGTTCTGACGCGGCCGCCACTTGCGCCGCCGTATGGTTCACTTGCTGCAACATGGCCCGCAATTGGCCGACCATCTCGTTGACGTGACGCGTCAAGTCCCCCAGCTCGTCACGGCTGGAAATGGACAATTCCGGCAACGTCAGATCGCCGCCGGCCACCGCTTCCATCTGCCGCACCAACTGACGAATCACCTGGGACACGCGGTTGGCATAAAAGTAAGCCCCCACCCCGCCCAGCAGTATGACGATGCCGAGCGTCAGCACCAACACATTCACGAGCAAGTTGGCGTAGCGGTTAATTTCTTTCGTGTACGCGCCCACCGCCACAACCCAACCCCAATCGGGCTCCAACACCGAGTAGACGACCTTTTGTTCAATCCGATTCGGGTTTTGGGGCAACGGCCAATCGTACGTCGTCAATCCGCCGCCTTCCTGGGCCCGTTGGATGACTTCACGGATGAAATACCGGCCCCGCTCGTCTTGTTCGTCCCAAAGACTTTCGCCTTCCCGATTCGGATGCGCCAGCAACACGCCGTTGACGTCCAATATATAAAAATAGCCGTTCGGCCCAAAATCCATTCCTGTATTCATGGGACGCGTCCCGTCCGCCTGTTTCGGCCCCAACAACGTCTCTTTGACGAATTCCTGGGCTTCAGCCAAGGAACGTTCGCCACTCTTGACCAACTCCTGCTGCGCGCGGATGAGTTCCACCGCCATGCGCACACTGTTCTGTAAATTGGCTTCCATTTGCTCATGAAGCCCTTGGCGGGACAGAACGTACCCGACACTGCCGACGACGACGCTGGGAAAAATCAGTAAGAGACAACAGACGACAATGAATTTAAACTTGATTGAAAATTTCAAAACAACTCCTCCCTATAAGCCGCATCCCGATGTCCCGTAGGATAATGATGAAATTAATAAAAGCGCTATAGTTAAAATATACCATAAATTATGTATATATACATCATAATTCCATTGACGAAATGGATTTGTTGAGAAATGTTCACAAAAAAAAGCCGCCGGACGTTTCTGACATCCGACAGCTTCATCCACGCACATCGACTTCAGGCCCCTCCGTCAAATCCTGAGCGTCTTTATCCCTCCACCTCATCCTTTTTCCCGGGACGAGGAAAACGGGGCGGTTTTTTGTCGACAAACGAGGCGACGCCGACAGGAAAATCCACCGGATCCACAAAACGGTACTGGGAATCTTCCCAGGCCACTTCCGGACGCGGCGACAGTTGCGCCACATTTCGCTTCACCGCCCGCAAGGAAGCGGCCGATTGACTTGCGATCAAATACGCTTTTTCCACGGCAAACCGGTCCAGCTCTTCTTCCGCGACCAAGTAATTCAACAGGCCGATTTGCAAACATTCCTCGGCGGAAAAAATTCGGTTCGTGTAGACCATGTCTTTCGTCCGGCTGGGGCCGATCAAGTCGACCAGCCGCTTCGTAAAGCTCATATCCAACGTGATGCCAAGGCGGCTGACCGGCATGCCCATTTTGGCCAACGGGGAACCAATGCGCAAATCGCACGCTAACGCCAATTGCAAACCGGCCCCCATGGCCGGCCCGTTGATGACCGCCACCGTGGGAAAAGGAAGCCGTTCCACGGCGGAAATCGCCTGGTCCATGACGCGGAAAGCCGCTTCGGCTTCGGCCAGTTCCATCTGATAAAACTCCTTCAAATCCGACCCGGACGTAAACTGTTCACCCGAACCCCGCAACAGCAACACCCGGTTTTTCGGATTGGCGGCCGCTTTTTTCACCACTTCTGCCAATTCTTCCCACATTTGGACCGTTAACGCGTTGCGGGATTGGGGCCGGTGCAGTGTCACGATGGCCAGCCCGGCCGTTTCCTGCAACGTGATTTTGTCTTGTTGGTTGAGGCGACGAATCTGCACCCGCATGCGTTTCACTCCTTGCATCCAACCGTGCCGTTCGCTCCGTACGTCTACGCGTCGATATTTGCATCATGAGCCACGTTGGGTGTCTTCGTTGGTTTGAACCAATCCCGTTCCAACAACAGCCACAAGATGATGCCGACTCCGAGTCCCCAAGCGGCGCCTTTGCTGGCCAGCACGGCACCGGTAATGGCGGCAATCCCCATTTGCAGCGTTCCTTCTTCCCGCAACATCTCGATGGCCAAATAACGCATAGATATCACCGATCATGATACCAAAAATGTAGGCAACGGCGAAGGGAACCGCGATCCCGTATTGGGCGACGTAACGGAAGAAACTGTATCGTTCCCGCAAAGGAAGCGGTCTTGGAAAACATCATGAAAAAGCCCAGCGCCGCCCGGTCAAAATCGTCACCGGCATCGTCCAAACCCGTCCGGTAGCCGCAAACTCGTTGTATATGGCCGCCATGACGCCCTTAAACCCTATCACGAGAAAAATAAGGGCCACTAACAATTGCAAAGCAATCAGAGCCTGGATGCGCGCTTCGCCTTCCGGGCATTTACTTGAAAATATTTTGTTAATTTTAGGAAGGCAAAGCCGGACGTTCAGGCTTTGCCGAAATGTTCCCGAAATTTTCGGATCGCTTCCACAAACGCCGCCGGTTGTTCCAACATAACGTAATGACCGGCCTCGGGAATCGTCACCACTTGCGCGTCCGGCTTCAGTTGCCGCAGCTCCTGCTCCGCATCCGGCGGCAGCAAGCGGTCTTCGGCACCGTAAACCGCCAGCACCGGCACGTTCAGTTGCCCGAGTGTTTGGGGGCCTTGACGGTAGTTGTCGCAACTCAAAAAATCCGCATGGATGACCGCAATCGGATTCAGCGCCAGCTCTTGCCGTTCCTCTTCCAACAACGCGGCGTCCACCGTCTTGCTGTAGGAAGCCCGAAACAGCGATTCGGGAAATTCCCCTTCGGCCAATTGTGACAAAATCTTGGGATGGACGGGCAAGCGGACGTGGCTGGCGGCCAGGACGACCCCGGCCACTTGAGGCGAGCGCACCGCCAACTCCAACGCGATCAAACCGCCCATGGAATGGCCGACGACAATGACCTCCTCCGTCAGCCGGGGTACGAGCGATTCGGCATAGGCTTCGATACTGGGCTGAATCGTGTTCACCGCTGGACTGTCTGGACCGTGGCCCGGAAGGTTCACCGCCTGCCACGGCACATCGGACAACGCGGGTGTCGTACGCCGCCATTTACGGGCCGTCCCCCCTGCTCCGTGGATGAAGAAAAATCCAGGCTTTGACCGTTGTGTTGTCATCGAGCTGCTTCCTCCCGTTCTTTCTTCAGCTTGTCAACGCAGTTCCGGCAGCAGCGAACGGGCGATGATCAGGCGC
>PKQY01000099.1 GCA_017577895.1 Bacillota bacterium | reverse complement strand
AAGGTTTTTAATAAGAAAAATCGAGCTATCACTGTCTCCATATGCGCAAAAAGGCAGAGTCCCACAGGGGCCTCTGCCTCGAACGATGACTTAATCATAGTTGACCCAGACACTTTTGACTTGCGTGTACAAATCCAGCGCGTAGCTGCCCATCTCCCGCCCGATGCCGCTGAATTTGTATCCGCCAAACGGCACCGCATCGTCCATCACGTTGTAACAGTTGACCCAAACCGTACCGGCCTTCAACCGCCGGCTCATCAGCTGGGCCGTACGGAGGTTGCTGGTCCAGACACCGGCCGCCAGACCGTAAATCGTGTCGTTGCACCGCTGGATGACTTCTTCGACATCTTCAAACACTTGCACGCCCAACACCGGGCCAAAAATTTCTTCCTGCGCAATGCGCATGCGGTTGTCCACGTTCGTAAAAATGGTCGGCGAGATAAAGTATCCGTCGCCCAATTCCGACAGTCGGCCGCCCTCCAAGGCCAACTGGGCTCCTTCCTGTTTTCCCAAGGCAATGTACGATTCGATGCGCTCCAAATGTTCCTGGCTCACCACCGGACCAAACTGGGTCTCCGGATCGAGACTGGGGCCGATTTTCATCTGTTTGGCCATTTGCACGAGCCCCTCGATCACTTGATCGGCGATGGACTTTTCGACAAACAGTCGGGAACCGGCCACGCACACTTGGCCTTGATTGTAAAACAGCCCGAAAAAGGCGTTGGGAATGGCCCGTTTCAGGTCGGCATCGGCAAAAATGACGTTCGGCGACTTGCCGCCCAATTCCAGGGACACTTTTTTCAAGTTCCCGGCGGACTGGCGCAAAATTTCCTGTCCCACCGCGGTGGAACCGGTAAAGGCCACTTTGTCCACGTCGGAATGGGCTACGAGGGCTGCCCCTGCTTCTTCGCCGTAGCCGGTGACGATGTTGATGACGCCCGGTGGGAATCCCGCTTCTTTGGCCAACTCGGCCAGCCGCAAAGCCGTCAACGGCGTCTGTTCGGCCGGTTTCAACACCACCGTATTGCCGCAGGCCAACGCCGGCGCCAGCTTCCAAGCGGCCATGAGGAGTGGGAAGTTCCACGGAATGATTTGCCCCACCACACCCACAGGCTCCCGCACCGTGTAGGCCAAATAATTTCCCCGCTGCGAATGGGCGAGGGTATCCCCGGCGATTTTGTTGGCCCAGCCGGCGTAATACCGGAAATGGCGAATGGCCGCCGGAATGTCGATGCGTCGGGCGTCGCGAATCGGTTTGCCGTTGTCCAGCGACTCCAAAATGGCCAGCTCTTCCGCATGCTGTTCTATGACATCGGCCAACTTGTACAACAGTTGCCCTCGTTCGTAAGGAGTGAGGCGGGGCCACGCTCCGTGTTCAAACGCTTGCCGGGCCGCCTGGACCGCCCGGTCCACATCGGCGCCGTCGCCCCGGGCCGCTTCGGTGAGGATGTCGCCGGTGGACGGATTGTACACTGGAAACGTGCGGCCGCTGGCGGCCTCGACCCACTCGCCGCCAATCCAATGTTTCTTCGGCCCGTTGAGAAACGCGCGGACCGATTCCGGAATGCTGTACATGCCACGTGCCTCCTTAAAACCTTTATATTTTTCCCACTATTATGATAATATTCATTCCGTTTTTCGTCATGTCAAATGTTCGTGCCGGCGGAACCAGATGCGTTATTTCCCGGGAATTATTGGCATCCCCCAACGGCCGAGAAAAAATCCGGTCGGATCTTCCGACCGGATAGATCCAGCACCTTTTGCCCAACTTTCAGTTCTGGCTGGCCTTTTTGAAACTGCCTTTGTTCAGCCATCCGCCGCCGTCGATGACAAAGCAGGCTCCGGTCACGTAAGCGGCATAATCGCTGACCAAGTACGCTGCCAGGTTGGCCACTTCC
>PKQY01000002.1 GCA_017577895.1 Bacillota bacterium | reverse complement strand
CATACAATTCTTTGTAACGCTTCTTGACTTCTTGGGCTAACTCGCTTTTGGGATTGATGGTGTAGTTGACATCCATAATATGGTGGTTGATTTCAATGTTTTCGGTAATGAACTTGGCATTGCTGAAAGCACCGTTGGCGACACCGATGAGCACCTTCGGCCAGAAGCCGGAGTTGTACAGGTTCTTAACGAACAAGTCACCGTCCGACAAATACGTCGTCGCAATGATCACGTCAGGATTGAGCGACTTGATACGGGTAATATCCGACGTCAAATCCAACGTGCTGGCCGGGTGGGACAAGACGTCCAAAATTTCCAGACCGGCTTTGTCCGCGTTCTGCAAGATGTAACTGGCAATTCCGGAACCGAAGACCGAGTCCTCGTGTACGATAACCGCCGTTTTCAATTGATTGCCGGTGCTTTCGTTCAGTTCTTTAAAATAGCTCAAGAAGTTTTCCGACATCAATTTGGCGTTGGGTTGAATCCGGAAAGTATACTTGAAGCCCCGTTCGGTCACTTCATTGGAAACCGTAATGTCGACGACAAACGGGATTTTTTGTTTTTCCGCTTCTTGTGTCGCCGCCAAGGTGACCGCACTGGTGTAGGTACCGACAATGCCGACCACGCCTTCACGGGCCATGCGTTGCACCTCGGACACGCCCTTTTCCGGTTTGTTTTCGCTGTCGCCGGAAATCAACACCACTTTGGCGCCGCCGAGGGATTGAATGCCGCCGGCTTCGTTCACTTCATCGACGGCCATCTTCACGGCGTTTTCCATTTGTTGGCCGTCAATCGCCAACGCACCGCTCAACGGGTGCAGCGATCCGATTTTCACTTCCTTCACGGCACCTTGGGAGCCGCTCGCACCTTCATTGCCGCTATCGCCGGTGGAACCGGAATTGCAAGCGGTCACACCAATCGCCAGTAAAAAGGCGAGCAATGTCAGTCCCAGTTTCTTCTTCATCGCATCATCCCCCTGTTCACTTGTCGTTTGCCAACAAGGCATGGATAAAAAGGTTTGTTCGATTTCGCTTGGCCCCTCCCGTTGACATCACCTCCTTTAAAATGAACGGGTAAAATGCACGTGTATGGATCACGCCTCATGGTGTTGAAAGCGTTATATTTCCGTTTTGCGCCAGTCCAAACGGTCCAGCGTAAACATCTGGGCCGACGCCCGGGTGTAATACTTTCCGCCCATGCGACCGACCGCCTGCAGTTTCGCCATGTCGACGCGTCCATCGCGGATGAACGTATCCTGCACGCGTACCCCGACCACTTCCCCGATGACCAACGCGTGCGGGGAAGAACCGACCTCATGAATGTCCCGCAGGACGCATTCGAGGTGAATGGGCGATTCCTGAATGGCCGGCACGCGGACATGAACGCTGGGCATCGGGGTCAACCCCGCCAGCGCAAATTCATCTTCTTCGGGAAGAAAATCCCGCGATGTCTCGTTCATGGCCTGCACCGTCGATTCGGTGACGACATTGACGACAAATTCTCCGGTCGCTTCAATGTTGACCAACGTGTCTTTCTTTTGGCCGTGCCGCCGTTCCACCGCAAACAACACCAGCGGCGGCTCGATGGAGACGCCGGTAAAGAAGCTGAACGGCGCGGCATTCAGCACGCCGTTGCGATCCATGGTCGAAACCCAGGCGATGGGCCGCGGCACGATACAACTGGTCAACATGCGGTATTTATCCCGTTCCGAAAGCTGGGACATCTCAAAGAACACGCGTCATCGCTCCTTCATGGCCCGATACACAAACGGATGAGATCATCGACGTCGTGCCGTTCAATGTTCAGGCACACGTCAATCAGTCGGAAACAACGGTCCCGACCGATGACGGGTCCTGCCAAATCCAACAACTTCTGCTTCACGTCGTCTTCCTGAAAAGGATGTTGCGGATCGCCTTTTGCACCGACCTGATAGTGGGAAAGAACGGTTCCATCCGACAACGTCACCACGACCCGGCTGTTGCGTTCCGCCGGCAACTTGGCTTCGATGGCAGCGTCTTCATGCACAAAAATTTTTTTCGCCAGCGCCTCCGCATCCAGTTCCGGGTATCGCTGACAGAGCCAGTCGGCCATGGCCGCCGGAATCGAAAACTTGGCGGCAAAGGCATTTTCCACTGTTTGCCGGTTCAATTGGGCCGCGGCGCGATACGTATACACATCGATGCGGCGAACTGTTTTCCAATCGATGCTTTCCTGCTGTATCAAGGCCGCGACCGCCTCGATGGGACTGTGGCAATATCGGCAGTAGGACAATTCCTTGAAATAGTTTTTCATCAAAAAATACTCCGACCCTAAACGGGACACGGCTTTCTCCCAATCCAGCCCTTCTCCAAGAATCCCATCAAAAATCGCCTGAAAACCGTTCAAGGACGCCGTATAACCGGCACTGACTAACGAGGGAACGAGGGTGTTGACGGCGTTAACGACGCCGACATACACGTCCCGGATGCGATGCCCGTGAAAGGCGTTCTCCCACAGGCTCACCATGGGCAACGAAGCCGACATGGCCAAAGCTTGGGCCAGCTTCTCGCCGGTCCACCCGAGCAGTTTTCCAACGGCTAGGCTGCCGCCCACCATGGCCCAATTGCCGTGGGGATGAATGGCGGGCTTGAGGCGGATGGCATGCCCGAGACGCGCCGAAATTTCATACCCGAGCAAAAAACTTTCCAAAAAAGGGGCACCGGCACTGTTTTGCCGATAAGCCACCGCCAGCAGGGCCGGCAAAATATGGCTGGCCGGATGTCCTTTGGCGTACACATTTCCTTCATCCAGCTCCTGACTGACCATGCCTTGAGCATTGGCCATGGCGGCGATGACCTCGGGTACGAGAATGGACAAGCCCAACACCGGCACGCCGTCACTCGCCGCATGCATCGTCGCAAATTGCCGGACTTCCTCCGTTTGATTGCCGTGAATGATAGCCCCCATCGAATCCAACAAGATGAGTTTGGCCCGCGCCACCACCTCCGGCGGCACGTCCCCTAACGAGGTCTGTTGTGCAAAAGACAGCAGTTGGTTCCACTCATTCATGGCGCACCCCACCCGCCGACGACCGCATATAACCGAGCCGTTCGGAAATCTCCAACCCGGCCTGTTTTACTTTGCCGATGGTGTCATTTAACAGGGCATCGCTTAAGCGTTGAATCGGGCCGGCCATCGTCAATCCCGCCACCACCTGTCCTGTGTGATCCCGGATGGGGACGGCGATGGCAAAGCTGCCCGGCACCCGCTCCCCGCGGGTCACGGCATAGCCGTCCTGCTGGATTTTGTCCAGCTCTTGCAAGATTTGGCGCTGCCGTTCTTCGTCCAGACCGTATTTCTGTAAGATGGCGCGCTGCGTCTCCCGGTCCAAATGGGCCAACAAAATCTTTCCCGACGCCCCCAAATGCAGGGAATTTCGTTCGCCGACCCGGACGAAATTCCGCACCGTTTCCGGGCTGTCCACTTTGTCGATGCAGATGCGCTGGTTCTGGTCGATGATGTTCAATTCGATGGTTTCTTTCGTTTCCTCCGCCAGCCGTTTCATCACCGGCAACGCCGCTTGTCGCAAATCCAACGAATTCTGCACGATACTGCCCAGGTGGAAAAAGCGGAAACCGAGGTAGTACTTTTGATTGACCGGGTTTTGTTCCATATACCCGTGTTTCTCCAATGTCGACAGCAAGCGGTAAATGGTGCTTTTGTTCAACCCGGTTTCTTCGTGCAACTCTTTAATGGACCATTCCCGTTTGTCCAGGGAAAAGCAATTTAAAATCTGAAGCAATTTCTCCACCGATTTGATCGATTCCGCCAACGACCTTGCTCCTTTCTGTACCGGGAACCGACAACTGCGCGGGGGTTTACATGCCCAAATAGGCCTTTTTCAAGTTTTCATCTTTCATCAATTCCTCGCCGGTGCCGGACATGACGACCCGCCCGTGTTCCACCACATAGGCATAATCGGACATGGCCAACGCTTGGTCGAGGTTTTGTTCCACCAACAGCACCGTCACCCCTTGTTCCTTGATGGTGCGGATAATGTCAAACACTTGCTTCGTCAACAAGGGAGACAGGCCGATGGACGGCTCGTCCATGATCAACAGTTTCGGTTCTGCCATCAGTCCCCGGGCAATGGCCACCATCTGCTGTTGGCCGCCGCTCATGCTGCCCACCAGCTGTTTTTGCCGCTCTTTGAGGATGGGAAACAGCTCAAACACCCACTCCAAATTTTTTTTGCGGTTTTTCCGCGCTTTGGGCGTGTAGGCCCCCAATTCCAAGTTTTCCATCACCGTCATGTCGACGAACAACTTCCGCCCTTCCGGCACCTGGACCAGACCGGCCTTGACGATGTCGCTGGCCGACGCGCGCGTAATGTCTTCCCCCAAAAAACGCACTCGTCCGCTCCGGGTTTTCAACAAGCCGGAAATCGTCCGCAACGTGGTCGTTTTGCCGGCACCATTGGTGCCCAAGAGGGAGACCAACTGACCTTCCTGAACTCGGAACGTCATGCCGTGCAACACTTGCATCGGGCCATAGCCAGCCGCCAGGTTTTCCACTTCCAGCATCACAGGACCCCTCCCAAATACGCTTCGATGACCGTCTCGTCTTGCGTCACTTCTTCCGGCTTGCCATCGGCAATCTTTTTCCCATGGTGCATGACGATGACCCGATCGGAGAGGGACATGACCGCCGCCATCAAATGTTCGATAAAGACAATCGTCGTCCCGCGATCCCGAATGGCGCGGATCAATTCGATCATTTCACTCACTTCGGTCGGGTTCAAACCGGACATGACCTCGTCCAAAAACAACAGTTGGGGTCGGGTGGCCAAGGCCCTGGCCATTTCCACTTTCTTTTGCTCGGCAAAGGTCAAATCGGCCATGTTTACGTGCAATTTGTTGGACAGGCCGACCAGCTCCAGCTGGCGCAGGGCCTCCTCCCGAGCCACGTGCGTCTGATTCGTGTGATTAAACGCCCCGACCATGACGTTTTCCAGCACCGTCAAATTGCCGAAGGGCTGGACGATCTGGAAGGTCCGGGCAATGCCTTTTTTGCAAATTTGCTCCGGATACAGCCCCGTGATCGGTTCGCCCTTGAAGGTGATGGTTCCTTCGTCGGGCTTGTGATAACCGCAAATGGAATGGAACAAGGTCGTTTTCCCCGCGCCGTTGGGACCGATCAAGCCGACAATTTCCCCTTGATGCACGTCGAAACTGACTTTGGATACTGCCACCAATCCTTTAAACCGCTTGGTCAACTCCTGAACGCTCAATAAAACGGGCATACTTTTCCCTCTTTCCATGGTCTATTTCGCCTGTGCACCCTTTTGGATTTGTTTCAACCGCATCCGCTTCAACACCCAGCCGACAATGCCTTCCGGCAAAAACAGGATGACCAACACTAAGATGGCGCCGTAAACGATGAATTGTACCCCCGGTGTGCCGCTGAACAACGCGTTGGTCAGCTCGCCCAGCGGCGTGATGACGAAGGAACCGATCACCGGCCCCAACACCGTCCCGGCGCCTCCGATGATGGCCGGCAACAAGATGGCGATGGACACTCCCGACGAAAAGGCCAACGGCGGCTCAATGAGCAGCAAATATTGGGCGTAGAAGGTGCCGCCCAAGGCGGTCAACGCGCTGCTCAAACCGATGGCGATCATTTTGTTCTTGAACGCATCGACACCCAGCGAACGGGCCGCATCTTCGTTCTCCCGGATGGCCACCAAGTTAAATCCCAACTTGCTTTTGCTCACTTGATACACGAGCCACGTGACGAGGGTGGTCATGATGAAAATGACGTAATAGTACGGAAGGCGTGACTCAAATTGAAACATCAACGGATTGGGCGCCAACGGAATCAAAATGCCCATGGTCTTGTTGAAGAACTCGGAGTTTTGAACGATTTGCCGCAAAATTTCCGCCACCGCCAGCGTCGCCAAGGCAAAGTAGGCGCCTTTGAGGCGAAAGCGGAACGACAAAAAGCCGATGAACAAACCGATCACGAGCGCCACCAACGCACCGACCCACATCCCGAGCCACGGCGACAGGCCGTATTTGGTCAGCAACACCGACGAGGCGTACGCGCCGGTGCCGAAAAACGCTGCGTGCCCGAAGGAAAACTGGCCCGAATAACCGCTCATGATGTTCCAGCATTGGCTCAAATACGCGTACATCAAGATGAGAATGCCGATGTGAAGCAAATAGTCCGTAGCCACCAGCGGCGCCAGGGCCAGGAGCAGCCATACCAGTCCCAAGATGAGATATTGTCGCTTCATCGCACTTTCCTCCCAAACAACCCGGTCGGCCGGAATAACAGCACGAGAATAAAGATCAGGAAGGTCGCCAGCTCTTTATAGTTTCCCGGGATATAAACGCTGGTCAACGACTCGCTCACGCCGATGATCAATCCACCGGCCAGCGCGCCGAAGAAATTCCCCAAACCGCCCAAGACGACGACGACAAACGCTTTCAAAATGAACACTTCACCGACGCTCGGGGTGATGTACAAAAAGGGCGTGATGAGTGTTCCGGCCACGGCGGCCAGACCGGCGCCGATGCCGAAGGTGATCATGTTGACTCGCCGCACTTGAATCCCGCTCAAGGCAGCGCCGTCCCGGTCAATGGAGACGGCCCGGATGGCTTTGCCAAGGTACGTCTTTTGCAAAAACCAGTACAAAACAACGGTCAGGAGGAGAGCAAAGAGAAAGGCGATCAATTTCGTCTTCTCGAAATTGACATTCCCCAGCGTCAATACGCCGCTCAATTGCTCCACTTTCACCGTGCGAAAATCCGGGCTGAAGAGGACCAACGCCGCGTTTTCGATAATCAACATCAAGCCCATGGTCACCAACAGCTGGTTGTGTTCCGGGGCGTCCAACACCCGATCCAAAACCCCCCGTTGGATGAGCGCCCCCAGCAAAAACAACGCGATGGCGCTAAACGGCAACGACAAGTACGGATTCAACCCGAACCAGATGAACAAATAGTAGGTGACATACATGCCCAGCATCATCAGGGCACCCTGGGCAAAGTTGATGATTTTCATCACGCCGAAAATTAAGGTCAGCCCGATGCCGATGAGACCGTATATCCCTCCTATCAAGATGCCGTCTACGAGCGCTTGTAACAGCAAGCCCAAAGGAATCGCTCCCCTCTCTCGTCACGCTCTGCGAAAATTTTTCTCGTCGTACTTTTGTTCCAGTTGCCGAATTTGGGCCAACCCCAGCACTTGATTCAACTGATCAAACGTCAGCATGCGATCCGCATAACCGGTCGTGGAACCGGTTTGTTTCAATTCCCGGTAAAAGTCCGCGGCCGCCTTGGCGATCACCCGGGTCACGCTGTTGGGATAAATGACGATGGAATACCCCATCTCCTGCAAGCGTTGCGCAGGAACCAGCGGGGTCTTGCCGCCTTCCACCATGTTGGCCAGCAACGGCTTGTTCAGCCGCCGGGCCACTTGGGCCAGCTCTTCTTCACTGGTCGGCGCTTCGACGAAAATGACATCGGCGCCCGCTTCCTCATATCGCAACGCCCGTTCAATGGCCGCCTCCAGTCCTTCCACGGCCCGGGCATCGGTGCGGGCGATGATGAGAAAGTTTTCATCCTTCCGTGCGTCTACCGCCGCGTGAATTTTCGCCACCATTTCATCGGCGGAAATGAGCGCTTTGTTGGCCAAGTGACCACAGCGTTTGGGAAACAGTTGGTCTTCCAATTGAATGGCCGCAACCCCTGCCCGTTCGTACTCGCGCACCGTGCGCATGACGTTCAGCGCGTTGCCGTAGCCCGTATCCCCGTCGGCAATGACCGGAATGGACACGGCATCGCAAATGTAGGCGGCTTTGTCGGCCATCTCCGTCATGGTGATGAGCCCCACATCGGATTTTCCCAACGTGCTGTACGACACCCCGGCACCGGTCAAATACACCGCTTCAAAACCGGCTTGTTCACAGAGGGTGGCGGTCAGTGCGTCATAAGCCCCCGGCGCAATGACAATCTCTTTTTCTTGCAGCCGTTCCCGCAATCGCTTTCGGATGTCTGACATGGCTGTCCCTCTCTTTTGGAATGTTCAGTTGCCTTTCGACAAGTTCCCCTGTTTTTCCAAATAGGGCACCAAGCCGCCCGCTTGCAAAATGTCCAAGATGCGGGGCGGGAAAGGCGACACTTGGTACGTCTTGTTTTGCGTCAAGTTTCGGATTTCCCCTTTTTCGAGGTCGATCTCCAGTTCATCGCCCGGCTGAATTTCTTTGGCCTGTTTGCACTCCAATACCGGCAAGCCGATATTGATGGCATTGCGGTAAAAGATGCGGGCAAAAAATTCCGCCACCACCGCGCCGACACCGGCATGTTTCAGCGCCGCCGGCGCCGATTCTCGGCTCGACCCGCAGCCGAAGTTTTTGCCGGCCACCACCACGTCGCCCGGCTGCACTTTCTTGGCGAACTCGGGATCGGCGCCTTCCATGACGTGCTGCGCGATTTCTTCCACCGTCAATTTCAAGTACTGCCCTGGACTGATGACGTCGGTGTCCACATTGTCACCGAACACCCATGCTCTTCCCCGTCGCTTCATCTGTCACCACCACGCTTCCTCAATCCAAGAACATCCTCGGATCCGTAATCTGCCCGGTAATGGCCGTCGCGGCCACCGTCAACGGTGACGCCAAATACACCTCGGCGCCCCGCCCCATGCGACCGGGGAAGTTGCGGTTGGTGGACGAAATGCACACTTCTCCCGGCGCCAACACACCCATGCCCAGGCCAGCACAGGCGCCACAACCGGTGGGCAACAAAATGGCTCCCGCTTCCACAAAGATTTCCATGAGTCCGTCCCGCGTCGCCCGGCGAATCACCTCGGCCGATGACGGCGCGATCATCAACCGCACGCCATCCGCCACCCGGCGCCCTTTCAACACCCGGGCCGCCATCTTCAAGTCTTCGTATTTCGCACCGGTGCACGCGCCGATGTAGGCCTGGTTCACTTTGACCGGTTCCACTTCATGAATCGGTTTGACGTTGTCCGGCGAATGGGGCAAGGCCACCATCGGGACCAACTCGTCGGCACGAAAATGCAACGTCTGAACGTATTCCGCATCCGCATCGGCAAAAACCGGTTCGTAATCGACGACGCCCCGTTCCCGCAAGTACTCGTACACGACCTCGTCCGGTTCGATCATGCCGGCTTTGGCCCCCATTTCGATGGCCATGTTGGACAACACCAGCCGTTCGTCGACGGGCAACCGGTGAACAGTGTCGCCGGCAAACTCCACGGCTTTGTACGTCGCCCCGTCAATTTTGGTCGTCTGGATCGTCTTCAACATCATGTCCTTGGCCATGACGCCTTCCGGCAACTTCCCTTCCCAGACGACCCGCATCGTCTCGGGCACTTTGACCCACGTTTTCCCGGTCACCACGACGCCGAGCATGTCAGTGGAACCGAGAGCGATGGCAAACGCCCCCAAGGCACCGGCCGTCGTCGAATGGGAATCGGCGCCGACATAGAACATGCCGGGACGGATGTACCCTTTTTCCACCGGGACGATGTGGCAAATCCCTTCCCGCTCATGGTACTTTTTGATGTTGTTGGCCTTTGCCCACTCCCGCGTCAGTTTCAAGATGGACGCTTCGGTGCTGTCGCTGGCGGCGACAAAGTGGTCCGCGATGATCGTAATCTTATCGGGGTCCCACACTTTGGCCCCCAGTTTTTCCATGAGCGGCGCAATGCGCCGGGGGCCGGTGGAATCGTGCATCATGGCCAGATCGACGTTGACGTCCACGATTTCCCCCGGCTTCACGTGCGACTTGCCACTGGCACGGGCGATGATTTTCTGAGCCAGCGTCTCTCCCATGATTTCTCCCCCATCTCGCTATCCATGACCAACTTGCGATATCGCAAGGCGCATCTCAAGGCGCTTTTCTTTTTCCGTTGGTTTAGACGTCACTGGTTAGGCGTAACGCGGGATGAATTTGCCACGGCCTTTTTTCTCTAACACCGGTTTGCCGCCGTCCACCAGCAGTTCTCCCCGGCTGATGGTGTACACCGGCCAGCCTTTGGCGGTCATCCCTTCGTACACCGAATAGTCGCAAGCCGAATAGAACATGTCGTGCGTGATGGTCTTTTCTTCGTTCAAATCGACAATGGCGAAGTCGGCGTCGGCGCCGATTTCAATCCGCCCTTTTTGCGGCAAATTGAACGCATCGGCCACTTGTTTGGAGGTGATATCGGCAATCCGCTCCAAGCTGACGCCCCGTTTCAAACCTTCGGTGATCATGAGCGGCAGCAACCCGCCGACACCGGGGAAGCCGAACAAGGCATCCCAGACGCCCGTACCTTTCTTGAATTTTTTCGCCAACGTATTGGGACAATGGTCGGTCCCGATGGCGTTGATGACGCCGCTTTTAATGCCTTCCCACAGGCGGTCTTGATCCCATTGGCTGTGAATGGGCGGTCCCACTTTCGCCTTCAGGCCCGCCGGCGCATCTTCCGTCAGCAACAAATAGTGCGGGCACGTTTCCACTTTGACGCCGCTTTGGGTCAGCCACGGCACTTTTTCCAGCACGTCGACGCTGGCCCCGGCGCTCAGGTGGACCAAGAAGACGTTGCCGCCGACCACGTGGTTCAAATACAGCGTGCTCAACACCGATTCGGCTTCCACGTAACCGGGGCTCGTCTTGGACCACGTGCGCAACGAATCTTCCACTTCTTGCCCCATGAGCTCTTTCGTCAAGTAGCGGTTGATGTCCATGTTCTCGTCGTGGATGGCCAGCACCATTTTGGGCGAAATTTCCTTGAACTTGGTCAACAGCCGGACCAAATCCGCCGCCGACAAGTCAATGCCGTTGTCGATGTTAAACACCGTGTTCAACCGCCGCTCATAATTCCGGAAAAATTTGAACGAGGTCAGCTTGTATTGATCCACGTATTCTTCCAGTTCGGCGATGTGCTGCTCCGTCAAAATGCCCAGGCTGAAGGTGAAGTCGATGTAACTGTTTTGTTCGCCGGCCTCGATGAGCCGGGGAATCACGTCATGGTATCCCTTCGGCTCCCGATAGTAGTTGACGACCGTCGTCACGCCGCTCAAAGCGTGTTGGACCGTATCGGCAAAATCGTCGGCGATGTCGTTGTAAATGCCCAAATGTTGGTGGGCGTCGACCAAACCGGGAAACACATACAAGCCCTCGACGTCCAAAACTTTGGCCGCCTCGTACTCGTCGCCCGGTTCATAAATGCCGACGATTTTCCCGCCGCGGACGCCGATGTTGGCTTTTTTGACGCCGACGCCGGGGAAGACGACATGGCCGTTTTTAATGAACAGATCCAATCGCACCGGTTATTCCCCCTTGACCGTCCGGAAATATTCCACGACTTCCGCCGAATCGACAACATCGCAATATTTCATCCACAAGTCCAGCAATGCCGCTTTGTGAGACAGTTGAATCCGGTCGTAGACGCAATCTTCCACGACAGCCACGTTGAAATTGTGCGTCACCGCATCCACGGCCGTCGCCCGCACGCAACCGCTGGTGGAGCCGCCGACGAGAATCAGCGTGTCGATGCCCATCTTGATCAAGTAGCTGATGAACGGCGTCCCGAAGAACACGCTGGCGTAGCTTTTGTCCACCACCAAATCGTTGTCGTCGGGCGCCAGCTCTTTTACGATCTGAGTCTCCGGGCGGCCGTCGATGTACTTGCTGTTGTCCCGATTGGCCTTCACCGCAAAGGAATCAAAGGCGATGGTCTTCTTCTGAACGTTTCGGGTATAAATGACCGGGATGTTGTTGGCTTTCGCCGCCTCCCGCAATTTGATGATGTTCCGGATGGCAGCCCATGCATTGGCGCCGCCGCCGCTGGGCCACTTGTCCAGCTGTTCTTCAATGGGCTTGTCTTCCCCGACGTAGTTGTACTGGACGTCAATGATGACCAGCGCCGGCTTTTTGCCAAATCCGCGCCGCTTGCCGTATCCGCCTTTCTCGATGACCAACCGGTCGACTTCCGTCAATGCGTCTTCCCACACGTGCGCCATGGCTGTTCATTCCCCCTCTGATTCGTCAGTTTTGAAGCGCTAAACTTTTCGCCGCGTGTTCCCCGGCGATTTTTCCAAATCCCAAGGCGGCCAACAAGCCGTTGCCGGACATATATCCCTTGGGGTGGTTGCCGGAGACGCCGACAGCGCTGCCGCCTCCGGCATACAAATTGGGAATGGGAGTGCCATCCTTCCGCAACACTTGCGCGTGGCGGTTGATCTTCAATCCGCCTTGGGTGTGGAACAAGGCCGGCACCACCCGAATGCCGCAGTACGGCGGCTCCAACACTTTGGCGAAATCGGTCCGACCGAAGCGATCCCCTCCGCTGGCCGCCGCTTGCCGGACTTCCTCAAATGTCGCCGCCAAACCGCCAGCCGGGATCCCCAGCGCTTTGGCCAGCTCTTCCGGCGTCGACGCAAACTTGAAGGCGTTCATGGAGGCCAACTGCCGGAAGTCTTCGATGGATAACAACTGGTCGTGAATCGACTGGTCAAAAATGAGGAATCCCGTCTGCTGGGGCTGCTTCATCACTTCCAACGAGAACTCGGAGTAGCCTTGGGTTTCGTCACCGAACCGTTCGCCGTTGACGTTCACCATGAAGCCGCCCATCATGACCACGCCCCAGGTGACCAAGATCCCTTGGCCCGCCGAGACCGAGGAGTGCCCTTGGAAACCGTGCATGTTTTCCAGTTGGGCGCCTAACTTTTCGCCCCACAAGATGGCTTCGCCCGTATTCCCCTCGTACCCGAAGTACATGGCGTCGGCCATTTCCGGGATGTACTTGGCCACCAGTTCGCGGTTGCCGCCAAAGCCGTTGCACGCCAAAATCACTTTCTGGGCCCGAATGCGCTGCTCACCCATCGGCGTTTGGGTGACGACGCCGACGACGGCGCCGTCTTCCGCCACCAGATCGGTCACCGGCGACTGCAACATCAAAATGATGTTGTCCCGCTTGTTCACCGCCTGCCGCAACATTTTGATCAAGTCCAAGCCGGAACGGCTGATGGGAGCGTGCATCCGGTACGTGCTGTGGCCGGGATATTTAAACTCCTGCACCACTGACAACTCGATGCCTAACGAGTCCACCATCCATTCGACGAGCCGGGCCGACTCTTGGCACAACGCCAACGTCAACTCCGGATCGCTTTGATGGTCGTTTTTCCGCAAGATGTCCGCCGCCATTTGCTCCGGCGAATCTTCAATGCCCAGCGCTTTCTGAAACCGGGTGCCGGCGGCGGGAATCATGCCGGCGCTGGCCGCCGTGTTCCCCAACACCCGTTCCGTCTTTTCCAATATCACCACTTGCGCGCCGTGTTCGGCCGCCGCCAGCGCGGCGACCAATCCACAACCGCCGGCGCCCACCACCACGACATCCGTTTCGGCATCCCAAGCCAAATGGACCACCCCGCGATTTCGTATTGTGAAACGCATTCCGTAAATTACAGTAAATAAATGGCAGGACCACTTTTTTATACAGCATTTTTTCTAAATGGTCCATCGAATGTTGATGTAATCCCTTACAGAAAACCTTTACATTTTCAACATTAATATTTCATAATCCGAAATGCGTTTCTATTTTTGATTTGATTATAGCATGCTTCGCTTTCCGATGACAACAATTGATTTGAGATAGATTTTGGATCATACCCGGTGTATCGAACGAAGGGCATCAAAGAGCGGGGCCAAAGACGGTTGTTGTTCCAACGTCCAAATCAACTCCCACAGTTGCGCTTGGGTATCGGGCGCATACGCCGCAGCGGTCAAGTCCATAAATTTCGCTTTCAATTCATCCACCGTAAACGGATCGGTCAGTCCACCCCGGGCCATATCGCAACGTTCCTCGTACACTTCGCCATCGGTCGTCGTCAGGGTGACCACCGCCGGCATGATGGAAGGATAATCTTTTTCCAATTCGGCGCTGGGCACCACCTCAATTTTTTTCATCAATTGCCGGATGCCTTCGTGAAACAGCAACTCTTCGCCAAAGGAGCGGACATCGGCTTTACCGGTAAAAAAGCGCACCGCCAACGCATAAGGGATGGAAAATTTCGCCGCCAATACATTGTGGGGCTGTTGATTGTTCAAGGTCGCCGCCCGAGCGTACGTTTTGACCTCAATCCGTGCGATCTTCTCCAACGTCACGGCATGTCGTTCGAGAATCCGCGAGAAGGCATCGATGGGTGCATGGGCGTACCGACAAAAAGCATACGGCTTAAAATAATTGCGCTGAATGTCCCACACATCTCCCAGCCCTTCGTGCAGATCGGCCGGGTTGAACCGTTGGCCGAGCACGGAACCAAACACGTATTCGACCGATTGTTTCGGCGCCCCAATGCCCGACTGGACAAAATCCCACGCCCGCAACCCGATTTCCGCTGCGTGGCCGGCGTAAACGTTGCGCACCAACGCCCCTTCCAAGGCGCTGTTCCACATCGTCGGCAACGCCAGATGACTGCTGACCATCACCGCCTGAACCCACTGCTCGGCATCGGCGCCGTTCAACAGCGCCACGGATGCGGCCGCCCCCATCACGCCCCAGGTGCCGTGGGCATGGGCCTCGGGACGCAACGTCGTAGCCCGGCCGAAGCGCGAACAGGCCTCATAGCCGGCGATCACAGCCTGCAACAGGCGTTGACCGGAACAGTTGTCCATGGCTTGCGCCGAAGTGAGCAACGCCGGGACGACATGGGCCGCCGGGTGTCCTTTACTCCATTGGTTCCCTTCGTCCATCTCGGTGGCGACCGAGCCGAATCCGTTCAAAAACGCCGCCGAATAGGCGCCGGTTTGCCATCTTGTTCCAAAAATGTCAAATGAACCGCTTTCCCTTTTTCGGATGCGATCGGCCATTTCTCCGATTTCCTGAGACTGATTGCCGAAGACGATGGCTGCCAACGTATCCGCCAACACCAGTTTCGCCGCGACGACCGTCTCCTCCGAAAAGTCGGTCCAACGGATGCCGGTTAAATATTCAGCTAGGTCGCGCAATTCTTTCATCTTACATCCCTCCTAATCTATTCTTGTTTGTAACAAGACCATTATAGTATAATCCTCTCCTTTCCATCACTGAAAAAATATTGGCAAACGTTCCGCCATCCAATATGCTGAATCGGATGGGCATCTTTCCCCCGATGTGGTATCTTTATTTCGAACAGTTTCTCGCAAGGGGAGGCATGACGTTGGCTCAAAAACGCTCCAAAGCGGCCCACGAAAGCACGTACCAGACGAAAAAAAATCCGGTCCGTCCGCTCATCTGGGTCACCGTGGCGGTCATCGCGCTGTTTCTCATCATCGGCATCATCAACCAAGCCCAACAAAAACGAGGCGATATCGTCTCGTATGACGAACCGCCTCCGTTGGACGGACAACCGGTCTTGGGGGAACCGGATGCGCCTGTGGTGGTCATCGAATTCGGCGATTATAAATGCCCGTCGTGTCAATATTGGAATGAGCGCATTTTGCCGCAATTGAAAGCCGACTACATCGACAGCGGAAAAGTGCGGTACGTCTACATCAACACGCTGTTCCACGGCGAAGAATCGGCGCTCGCCGCCTTGGCGGGGGAAACGGTCTTGGAACAACATCCGGAGCACTTTTGGGACTTTCATCACGCCTTGTTTGCCGCACAAGAGGATCAGAACAAACAATGGGTCACCGTGGAAAAGCTGACGGAACTGGCAGAAGCCCATGTCCCCGGCATCGATACCGAACAGTTCGTCCAAGCGTTGACGGACAAAGCGGCCCAACCGGCCGTCGATGTCGATGAAGACCTGGTGGATCGGTACAACGTGCAGCTCACCCCGTCCATCATGGTGAACCATCTCCTGTTGCCGGATCCGTTCGACTATGACGCCCTTCGGGAGACCATCGAAGAACAGTTGGCCGCCAACCCATCCTGACACTGGACGATGCATGGGAGGAACCGTGTATGGACAAGGCCGGTATTCGCCCTTATCTATTGTATGCCGCATGGCTCGTATCGGTAGTGGCGACGTTGGGAAGCCTTTACTTCAGTGAAATCCGGGGCTTTGTCCCCTGTGACCTGTGCTGGTTTCAACGCATTCTCATGTACCCGCTGACCGTCTTCCTCGGAATCGCCGCCTACCGACAAGATGTCGGCATCCGTC
The DNA here is from genome assembly GCA_017577895.1 of Bacillota bacterium. Taxonomy (GTDB): domain Bacteria; phylum Bacillota; class Bacilli; order ZCTH02-B2; family ZCTH02-B2; genus Bacillus_BB. The sequence goes on along the minus strand of PKQY01000002.1, from coordinate 53,412 downwards.
GTTATGTGTTGCCGCTGTCCATCATCGGCGCCGCCACGTCGCTGTACCATTACCTGTTGCAAAAGGTGGACGCCCTCGCCCTCGTCCAGCCGTGCCGCCATGGCGTGCCGTGCAATACGGTTTACATCAACTGGCTGGGCTTTATCACCATCCCGTTTATGGCCCTGACCGCGTTTATCCTCATTACCGTGTTGCTCTTCTTGGTCAAACCGGAAAAACAATAAAAAAGAAGGGGAGCGCGCTCTTGCCCCCCTTCTTTTGCTTACCCTTTGAGCGATTCCAGCCATTCCCTGTAACATTCATCGCACAACAATTCGGTCCGTTCTTCCACGCCGTTTTTGTCATACACGGTGATCCCATGGGCACGGGCGTCATCGATTTCCGCCGCACAGTGATAACACGTATACGACAAGACGAACCCACCTCTTTAAAAATCAAGGTGGGATTATTTTTTCCTGTCCCCACGGTTTTCATCCGGCTTCAATTGCGGAAACAATTTTGGCGCCCATCGGACTTGATCCAACCGTGCTCCCGGAGAAAACCGAGGATTTGTGCCACCGATTCCTCCAGCGTTTGCCGATCCGTCTCCACAATCAACTCCGGCGCCAGCGGCTCTTCATAGGGCGACGAAATGCCGGTAAAATCGGGAATCTCGCCCCTCCTCGCTTTTTTGTACAAACCTTTCGGATCCCGCCGTTCGCATTCTTCCAGCGGACACTTGACGTACACTTCCACAAACTCGCCGTCGTCGACCATCCTCCGCACCATGTCCCGGTCTTCCCGAAACGGCGAAATGAAGGCGGTCAGCACGATGATGCCGGCATCGACGAACAGTTTCGCCACCTCGCCGATGCGGCGGATGTTTTCCTTCCGATCTTGCGGCGAGAAGCCGAGATCGCGGTTTAATCCGTGCCGAATGTTGTCTCCGTCCAGCAAGTAGCAGTGAACGCCCATGCTGTACAACTTGGCCTGCACGGCGTTGGCCAACGTCGACTTGCCGGAACCCGACAAACCGGTCAGCCAAAGAATGCCGCTTTTGTGACCGTGGAGGGCTTGGCGCGCCTTTTTCGAGACGGACGATGAATGCCAGATGACGTTCGGGGATTTGGCAGCAGGGGATTTGGCCGCGGCCACTTCTTTCGCCGCATCATGGCCAGAAGCCACCGGCTCTTGCCGTTGGACCGGCCCTTGACCTTGCTTCCGCAACCCCCGAATGAGGACGTCCACCACTTCCGGACGGCTGAATTCCGGCGGCGGCGCAATGCCTTCGCTCAACATGGCCCGCACTTTGGTCCCCGAAAGCGTGACATGATGAGTCGCATCGTGGGGGCAAGTCTTGCGGGACGCCATGTTGCCGCACCGCTTACAGTAAAAGCTGTTTTCAAAAAAGAGCGGCGTAATGTCCAACTCTTCGGGCCGGAATTCTTCAAAAATGCGCTGCGCGTCGTAGGGACCGTAATAATGGCCGACGCCGGCGTGATCTCGGCCGACGATGAAATGGGTGCAGCCGTAGTTTTTGCGCACGATGGCGTGAAAAATCGCTTCCCGCGGTCCCGCGTAGCGCATGGCCGCTGGAAAGACGGCGAGAAACACCCGGTCTTTTGGGTAATATTCGTTCAACAACACTTGGTAACTTTCCATGCGGATGTCGGCCGGAATGTCGTCGGACTTCGTCTCGCCCACCAGCGGGTTCAAAAACAGGCCGTCCACGATTTCCAGAGCCGTTTTTTGAATGTATTCGTGGGCCCGGTGCACCGGGTTGCGCGTTTGAAAACCGACCACCGTCTTCCATCCCCGCTCGGCAAAGACGCGGCGGGTTTCGGCCGGATCCAGCGTAAAGGCTGCAAACGCACCCTTGTCGGGACGGCGGCACATGGTTACGGGGCCGCCCAAATATACCGGCGGCCGCTCAAACAATTTCTTCACGCCCGGATGGGCCCGGTCGGTGGTGCGGAACACTTTCTCCGCTTCCAATTCTTTCGGCGGGCGATATTTTTCCCGCACCTCCATCACACCGTAAAGGATGCCGTTTTGTTCCAGCCGAACCGTCTCGCCGATGGCGATGCGCTCCGCCACGTCTTCGTCCACCGGCAATGTTATCGGCAAGCTCCACACTCGGCCATCGGCCAGCCGCATCCGCTCCAACACGCTGTAATAGTCGGCTTCCCCCATGAATCCGGTCAACGGACTGAAGGCGCCGTTGGCGATGAGCTCCAAATCCGACAACGCCATGTTGTCCAGTTCCACCGCGTGTTCCAAGCGCGCCCACTCGCTCGCTTCTTCAACCCATCGGTTGACCAACGTGCCTCCGTGGGGCAAGATGTGCACCATCGTTCCGCTCCTCCCATTCCCTTGCTGTGTTGCCCATGGTTTACGCGTGCAAACCGCATTCGGTCTTGCCAAAACCGGCCCAGCGCCCGGCGCGGGAATCTTCCCGTCCCCCCGTCGGCTGGGTGCACGGACGGCAGCCGATACTGGGGTAGCCTTGATCGTGCAACGGGTTGTAGGGCAAGCCGTGTTGCACGATGTATGTCCACACGTCCTTCCACGTCCAGTGAATCAACGGACATATTTTGATGGAACGAAACTTGTGATCCAAGTTGACAAACTCCGTCTTGGCCCGGGTAGGGGACTGTTCCCGGCGCAACCCCGACATCCAAGCCCGCACGCCGGACAATGCCCGCGCCATCGGTTCCACTTTGCGGATGCGGCAGCACGCATCCGGATCCCGCGACCAGAGGGCCTCTCCGTATTGTTTCGCCTGTTCTTCCAACGTCAACGCCGGGCGGACCCGTTCGATGTTCAATCGTGGATACCTCTCGCTCACCCGCTCGATCAGCGCATACGTTTCGGGGAAATGGACGTCGGTGTCGAGAAAGACGAGCCGCGCATCCGGCTTCACCCGGTCAATCAGGTCGATGAGCACCATCGCTTCTGCCCCGAAACTGCAGGCGTACACCAAATCGTCGCCGAATTGGTCGTACGCCCAGCGCACCACGTCCAGCGCTTCTTTGCCGGCCAATTGGGTGTTCAGCTCGGCAACCTGCGCATCGTCCAATTGCTCGTAACACAGACCTGCATTGGCCATCCCTTTCCCCCCTTGTCGGTATCTGGCCAGACGAGCAGCGATACGGTCCGGCGGCTACACGTCCGGCACGGTCCGGATGACGTAACCGGCTCCGGGACGCAACGGCTTTTTTTCCACCAGGCTCCACCGGTTCACCGCCGGTTTGGCCACGGTATATTGCCACAACTGATTTTCGGCCCCGCGAAACGCCTGCTCATCGTTGGCGGCGGCCACCACCACCGTCAACAAGGATCCGTCCTTCATCTCCGCTTCGACCTTGTATAAAAACATGTTCGCTACTCATCCCCATTGTTTTCAGCTGCGCCACTGTTTACTGCAGTTCGGCCAAAATATGGTCCAACTGCTGCTGAATGTGTTCCACACCGACCCGTTCCACGTACTGCCAATACTGCTCGCCGTCCTGCCGTTCTGCCTTGTACGCCTCGATCAGCTGCACCAGCACCGGACCCAGCTGGTCCGCCGGCACGCGCCCTTTCAGCCGGTGATTGTACCGGGCATTGGGACCCAACGTACCGCCGACGAACACGTCAAAGGCGTCCTCGGTTCCGGATTCGGTTTTCACCTTGGCCCCCTGCAGGCCGATGTCGGCAATCTGCCGCTGGCCGCACGAATTGGGGCATCCGACCATGTGAATCCGGATCGGTGTATCGATTTCCACATGCTCATCCAAATATTGGGCCAGGCGGCGCATCCGCTCCTTCGTCTCGACAATGGCAAGGTTGCAAAATTCGATGCCGGTGCACGACACCGCATAGCCGACAAACGGCTTCGGCTGAAGCACAAAACGGCTTTGAATGAGCGGTTCCTGTTTGAAAGCGTCCAATTTTTCCTCAGGAATGAAGCGCAAGATGACGTTTTGCGTATTGCACGTGCCGATGGTGCCGTCGCCGTACTCATCGGCCAACCGGGCCAATTCCATCAGCTCGTCGCTGTTCATCCGGCCTACCGGCACCGACAGACCGGCGTAATAATACCCTTCTTGCTTTTGCCGATGCAGGCCGTAAAAATACCCGGCGTTCCACCCTTTGAGCATGTCTTCGCCGGCCGTCTCCAACTCTCCGACCAGCTTGATCAGTTCTTCCTGAAATTTTTCCACACCCCAATCGGCCACGAGAAACTTCAGCCGGGCCCGGGTCCGGCTTTGCCGGTAGCCGTGATCGCGGAACAACGTGGTGACGCCGACGGCCACTTTCAACACTTCTTCCGGCCGGACAAACACGTTCAACCGTTGGGCCAAGTAAGGCTTCGCCGACAGCCCCCCGCCGACCCAGACGTGAAAGCCGATGACTTCCTCGCCGTTGATGACTTTTTTCGCCGGCGTGAAGGATAAGTCGTGGATTTCGGCGTTGGCCGCGTTGTACACGTTGGCCGAAATGGAAATTTTGTATTTCCGCGGCAAGTTGGAAAAATCCCGGTTCCCGACGAAGAAGCGGTTCACTTCTTCCACGATGTGCCGGGTGTCCAACAGCTCGTTGGGGTCGATGCCCGCCAGAGGATTGCCGACAATGGTCCGCGGACAGTCGCCGCACGCCTCCAACGACGAAAGACCCGCTTCTTCCAGGCGGCGAAAAATGTCCGGAAGCGACTCGATGGTCAACCAGTGAAACTGGATGGCTTGCCGGGTCGTCACATCCACCAATCCTCGGCCGTAATCGCGGGCGATGCCGGCCAACGTGCGGGCTTGCTCGGAATTGAGAATCCCGCCGGGAATGCGCACCCGCATCATGAAGTAGCCTTCTTTCGGCCGTTGTTGGTAGACGCCCGCCCACTTGAACCGGTCAAAATCGTCGGGATGAATGGAATGATAGCCTTCCTTCGCGTACTTGTTGACGATGGTGTCGACGATGTCCAGACCGTCTTTTTCCAGTTTGATCCGTTCCACCCGGTTGATGGTCGGGTCATCGGCCCACGGCCATCTCTTCGTTTCGGTCATGTCCCATGCTCCTTTCCGTCGTCTTTTTTTCGCGTTCATTACACATACGCCAGCTGGCGGCGGTTCCATTCTTCTTCCGAAAGCGCCTCATTGTTCAGCCACTGGGGTTGGCCGTGGATGAACACGAGCAAGCGGCGGAAAATCACATACACTTCATCTCCCGGCTGTACCGGCGGCTGGTCCAACGACCGGACCCCTTGTACCCGCTGTCCTTCCACTTCCGCTTCCACTTGCCAGCTGTTTCCCCGATAAGTGACATCCGTGACCACCCCTCGGTTGGCCACTGCCGGAACGGCGCCTTCTTTTGGCGTCACCACGTGGACAAACTCCGGTCGAAAAAACGCCTGTTCAATGTCGGAAATGGATTCAAACCCTTTAAACGACGAAGGATTTTGCAAAGGAAACGAATCGCCGAAAAACGACGCCACAAACGGCGTCCGGGGGAACTGGTAAATGTCCAGCGGACGGCCCGCCTGTTCCACTTGTCCGTTGTGAATGACGAAAATTTCATCGGCCATCTCCATGGCTTCCTCTTGATCGTGGGTAACAAACACCGCCGTCAGGCCGACGCGGCGAATCATGGCCTTGAGCCATCCCCGCAACTCTTTGCGGACTTTGACATCCAGCGCCGCAAACGGCTCATCCAACAGCAGCAACTGGGGATTGGGGGCCAACGCCCGCGCAAAGGCCACCCGTTGCCGCTGGCCGCCGGACAATTGATGGGGGTACCGTTTTTCCAACCCTTCCAGGCCGGTCAATTGCAACAGTTCCGTCACCCGCTGACGGATCGACGCCTTGGTGGCCTTCCGCACCGACAGCCCGAAGGCGATGTTGTCAAACACGGTCATGTGCCGAAACAGGGCATAATTTTGGAAAACAAAGCCGATATTCCGCTCTTGCGGCGGCAAGTGGGTGACCGGGCGGCCGTCGAAATAAATCTCCCCCGCATCGGGCTGTTCCAGTCCGGCCAACAGGCGCAACAGCGTCGTCTTGCCGCTGCCGCTGGGACCCAAGAGCGCCACCAGCTTGCCGGACGGGATTTCGAGGTCCACGTTCCGGCACGCCGTAAAGTTTCCAAACCGTTTGTACAAACCTTTGGCGACGATGTGCATCCGCCCCACCCTCCTTTTCAAATGGACTCGTACCGGTTTTTCAGCTCCGCCACTTGCTTGATGATAAGCGTGATGACGGCCAGCAGCACGAGCAACGTCGAGACGGCAAACGCCGCCGTGAACTGGTATTCGTTGTACAAAATTTCCACGTGCAACGGCAACGTGTTGGTCTGTCCCCGAATGTGTCCCGAGACGACGGAAACGGCGCCAAACTCGCCCATGGCCCGGGCGTTGCACAAAATGACGCCGTACAACAACCCCCATTTGATGTTGGGCAACGTCACCCGCCAAAACATTTGCCAACCGCTGGCACCTAAGCAGGCCGCCGCTTCCTCTTCACTTTTTCCCTGGGACTGCATGAGCGGAATCAATTCCCGGGCGACGAACGGCACCGTGACAAACAGCGTGGCCAACACAATGCCGGGAAAAGCAAAAATGATCTTCACGTCAATGGCTTCCAGCAGCGGCCCCAACAACCCCCGGGTGCCGTACAGCAACACGAAAATGAGCCCGGCAATGACCGGGGAGACCGCAAAGGGCAAATCGATGAGCGTGACCAGCAACTGTTTGCCGCGAAACGAAAATTTGGTGACGGTCCAAGCCGCCGCCAACCCGAACAGCGTATTCAACGGCACGACGATGGCGGCCACCGCCAGCGTCAATTGGAGGGCAGCCAACGCATCGGGCTCACGGACGGCCTCCCAATACAACGCCCACCCTTTGCTGAAGGCTTCCACGAATACCAGGATGAGGGGGATGACCAGCACCAAGCCTAAAAAGGCGATGGCGACGGCGATTAACAGTCCCTTGACCCACCGCGGTTCCGTCAAATGTTGGGGGGAGATGGGTTGCTCTGCCTCTCGTTGCGGTTCTGTTTGTACTTTCACAGCCGGTTCCAATTTCGATCCCTCCGTCGGACTCCACTGTAGGCGTCGTCCCATCCGATGCTCCGCCGTACCCTTAATCGGCGACCATGCGACGGCTGGCATACCATTGCAACGCATTGATGACAAGCAACAACAAGAAAGAGATGATCAACATGACGGCGGCGATGGCTGTCGCCCCCGGATAGTCAAACTGCTCCAATTTCGTCATGATCAACAGCGGCACAATTTCGGTCTTCAGCGGCATGTTCCCGGCGATGAACACGACTGAGCCGTACTCACCTAGCCCGCGGGCAAACGCCAACGCAAACCCGGTCAACAACGACGGCAGCAAAGACGGGAAAATGACCCGGAAAAACACTTGCCACCGCCGGGCCCCCAACATGACCGCCGCCTCTTCCATGTCGGCTTCCAACTCCGCCAACACCGGTTGGACCGTTCGCACCACAAACGGCAAGCCGATGAACACCAACGCCACAATAATGCCCAGCGGCGTAAACGACACTTTAATGCCCAAAGTTTTCAGCCAGCTGCCAATCCACCCGTTTTCTGCATACAACGTCGTCAACGAAATGCCGGCAACGGCGGTGGGCAAGGCAAAGGGCAAATCGACTAGACCGTCGATGAGTCGTCGGCCGGGGAACCGATAGCGCATCAAAACCCACGCCACCAACAAGCCGAACACCGCATTCACCACCGCCGCCAAAAAGGCCGTCAAAAAACTAACCTTAAAAGACGCCAACACCCGCGGTTCGGTCAACATGCTGAGAAAACGTCCCCATTCCAGCGCCGAGGCCTCCAGAAAAACCATCGTCAACGGAATCAGGACAATGAAACTGAGATACGTCATGACCAACCCCACGGACAGCCCAAACCCCGGCAGCACCTGGGCTCTTCGGCTACGTCCGAACATCTATCCTTTCACTCCCGTCTGATGTCACCAACGCGCAAGCGATCAATTGGCAGGCACATAAATCTGGTCAAACAGTCCGCCGTCGGCAAAATGGGTTTGCTGTGCCTTTTGCCAGCCGCCGAACATTTCATCGACCGTGAACAACTCAATGTGCGGGAATTGATGTTCAAATTCTTTCGCGACGCTTTCTAACCGGGGGCGATAGAAATTTTTCGCAGCGATCCGCTGTCCTTCTTCGGTATACAAATATTGCAAGTACGCTTCGGCCACTTCACGGGTTCCCCGTTTATCCACAACCGCGTCCACTACGGCAACCGGCGGCTCCGCCAAAATACTCACCGAAGGAATGACGATTTCAAACTGATCCTCGCCGTACTCTTTTAAGGAAAGGAACGCTTCATTCTCCCAAGCGATCAACACGTCACCGATACCCCGCTCGACAAACGTCGTGGTAGCACCGCGAGCGCCCGAATCGAGCACGGTAACCCGTTTATACAGCTGAGCGATAAATTCTTTCGCTTTTTCCTCGTCGTTGTTGTACTTTTTCAGGGCATACCCATACGCGGCTAAATAATTCCAACGGGCGCCGCCCGATGTCTTCGGATTCGGCGTAATCACTTCCACGTCTTCTCGAATCAGGTCGTCCCAATCTTGAATGCCTTTCGGGTTGCCATGGCGGACGAGAAAGACGATGGTGGAGGTGTAAGGCGCACTGTTATAGTCAAAACGGGATTGCCACCCTTCTTGAATGAGCCCCGCTTCTTGAATGGCATCGATGTCATACGCCAACGCCAGCGTCACCACATCCGCTTCCAAGCCTTCGATGACCGAGCGGGCTTGTTTTCCGGAGCCGCCATGGGACTGTTTGATGACCACTTTTTGCCCCGTTTCCGCCTCCCAATGAGCAGCAAACGCCTTGTTGAATTCTTCATACAGTTCTCGTGTTGGATCGTAAGACACATTCAACAGTTCGATGGTTTCCCCGGACTTACTCTGCGACTCGCCGGCACTTTCACCATCGGACGTGCTGGGCGCCGCGCCGCAGGCGGCCATCACCATGACGGCCAGCAGTCCGATAGCCAGTTTCCACATGCGTGATGCCATGCCACATCCCTCCGAACCAATTAATTGTATAATTCATATTAAACTAATATGATTTCTTTTAACAATACCACGCCGCCGTTGACAGATCAATCTTTTTTTTCGCGATTCTTGGGCTCAATCACGATTAATGTATGTTGGGTGAATGTCCCCGGTGACAAAAAGCGGGCATTGACACGGCCGAACCCCGGCCGTATAATCCATATTAATTTTATCTGGTTTATTTATTTACTTATATAAGGAGTTCAAAGGATGTCCGTCGCTGTATTGGTCATCGCCCACGGATCCCCGGATCCGAATTGGGAACGGCTGGTGGAACAAGCACTCCAGCCTTGCCGCGCCCAACTTCCGTTTCCATTGGGCGTTGCCTACTTGGGAAAACAAGATGGGCGCAGTATCGCCGCGCAAGTAGAGCGGCTCGAACAACAGGGAGCCCAGACGGTCATCGTCGTCCCGCTGTTCGTGACAGCCGGCAGTGCCCACATCGGAGAAATTCGGCAAATGCTCGGTTTGGCGCCCCCATACCCCGGAACGCCGCCCGCAACGCCGCTGTCCTGCCGTGTCCGCTTTCATTGGTGTCCGCCGCTGGAAGATGACCCGTGGGTGGAACCAATCTTGTTGGATCGGCTGTCGGCGTTGTCTGCCGATCCCCGACAAGAGTCCCTCCTCTTGGTCGGCCACGGGTGCGCCTTGCCGGGGTATCGGCAACATTGGGAACGGCTGTTGCGCCGGTTGTCGTCCCGCATGAAGCGGCATTATCCGTTTGCCGCCATCGGCCATGCGACGCTGCAACCCGACAACGTCGCCGCCCGCGCCCGGGAATTGGCCGCCTGGGGAACGCTCGTCGTCTTGCCGCTGTTCATCAGTTCCGGCTATTTCACCCGCTGCGTCATTCCACAACGGCTGGCCGGCATCCCGCACCGGTATGAGGGAGCCGCCTATTTGCCCCACCCGGCCATCGCGCGGTGGATCGTCCAATCGGTCGAAAAAGCGTTAGAACAGGTGTTATAGGAAGACAAGAACAAGCGTCGTCCATGGGGATTTTTGTAACATGGGGAGGCGAAGGAGGAAGATGAAGACAGGAAAAGTCCTGTTTGTCGGGGCAGGTCCGGGGGATCCGACATTGGTGACGCTGAAAGGCATGGCGGCGTTGCAACAAGCCGACGTTGTCATCTTTGACCGGCTCGTCCATCCCGGCTTGCTCGCGTACACCCGGCACGACGCCCGGCTCATTTACGCCGGCAAAGAAGCGGCCCATCATGTGATGGCCCAAGCGGAAATCAACCGCCTGCTGGTAGAAGAAGCACGCCGGGGACAAGTCGTCGTCCGGCTCAAGGGCGGGGATCCGGGATTTTTTGGACGGGTCGGCGAAGAGGCCCAAGCGTGCCGGGAGGCAGGCATCCCCTTCGACGTCATCCCCGGCGTCACATCCGGAACGGCGGCACCCATGTACGCCGGCATCCCGCTCACGCATCGGGACTACCATTCGTCGGTCACGTTTCTCACCGGCCACCGTGCAAAAAATGCGGCCCACGAGCTGAACTGGGCCGCCCTGGCCGCATTGCCGTCGCTGGTCATCTATATGGGCGTCAAAAACTTGCCGGTCATTCAACAACAACTGCTCGCCCACGGCATGGCGCCGGACACGCCGGTGGCCGTCGTGCGCTGGGGCACCGTCAGCCGGCAGCAAACCGTCGTAGGACAACTCGGAAACATCGACCGCATCGTGCAAGCCGCCCGCATCCAATCGCCGGCCATCATCGTCATCGGCGACATCGTCCGCCTGCGGGAAGAGTTGAACTGGTACGAAACGAAGCCGCTGTTCGGCACCACCGTCGCCTGCGCGGTGGAAGCGATGCCGTCCGATAATCCGTGGACCGTACATCTGGCATCCCGCGGGGCGGAAGTCATTCCCGTGCCCCTGACACCGCGGCTCTTCCCTCCGGCGGAGGCCGAACAATTTATCCAAACCTTGCCGACGTGCCGGTGGCTCGTCTTCGGCAACCGGCGACAAGTCGATTTCTTTTTCCAAATCGTCACCGATCGCCGGTGGGACGTCCGCCAACTGACGGCCCAACTGGCCGCTTGCGGGGAAGCCACGGCCGACTCCCTCCGGCAACGCGGCTTGCAACCGGCCCACGTATTGCCCGCCGAACTGCCGCTGGCCCACCTCCGCCGCCGGCTGGCCGCCGCTCCCGACGAACGGATCGGTCTTCTGTTAGGGCATGGCGAAAAAACCGTGGTCGACAAAAACACCCTCGTCCTCTCCCTCGGCCGCCTGTCCTGGGACGACACCCATCCGGCCGCCCGGCTGTTGGCATCCCAACCGGTGGATTGGCTGGCGGCCTCGGACCCGGATCATCTGGACGGTTTGGCCAAGTTTGTCGGGGACGGGTGGCAGGAACGTCCGCTGTTCTGCTCCGATGTCCAAACGGCCCAACGGGCCCAAGAAATGGGCTGGAAACGGGTCGTCACCGACTTGGAAGGCTTGCTCGAAGCCGCCGTCGTCTGAATGTCGGTTTAACCGATAGGCGTGCCGTTGGGCACCGGTTCATCGGGGCGCAGCAACACGACATCTCCTTCTTCCGGCAGGCCGCCCAACACCAACACTTCCGATGCAAAGCCGGCAATGCGGCGCGGCGGGAAATTGACCACCGCCACGACTTGCCGGCCTACCAGCATCTCCGGGTTGTACCGCCGGGTAATTTGGGCCGATGAACGCTTGACGCCCAGTTCTCCAAAGTCAATTTCCATCTTAATGGCCGGTTTGCGCGCTTCGGGAAACGGTTCAGCTTTGATCACCGTCCCGATGCGGATGTCCAATTTTTGAAAATCCTCGATGGTGGCCATTCCCTTCCTCCTCTCTCGGTGCTAGACAATGTCCACATGTTTGAACAACCCTTTGAACAATCCCTGATGCAACAACCAAAGGGCGATGCCAATGACCAGACGCGCCCATGCATCAAGGAAATAAACGCATCTCCAACAACAACTCTTCCGCCTTCCGTTTCGGGATACGGCTCAGACGCAAATAGACGAACATTTCTTCATAAATATTTACGATTTTCCTCCTTCAATTGCAACCGTCGTTCATTGTTCAAGGCGACCATGTCGTCGACCGTCATCCGATTCGCTGTATCCGCCATCATCCATCGCTCCTTTGCGTAAGATGTGCTCCACTGCCGTTTTCAATTCCGTCCAATCGGTTTCAAACCGCGCCAACGACCGTTTCCCTTCTTCCGTCAAGCGGTAATATTTGCGCGGCGGGCTTTTGCTTTTGGACACGACGACGCATCACCACGCAGTTCAGATCGTTCAATTACCTTGCAATGCAAGATAGCAACCGAAAAAACAAAGCTACCTTGTGATGGAAGGTAGCTGTCTCCAGCATACAATTAAATGTTAAAAAATTAAAAAATGTTAAATGTTCTCGGCGGCAAACGAGCCATCGTTCCCGTTACAGCTCGCCGCAAAGGCCCGCCAGCCGATCGAGGCCGTCGCGAATTTTTTGATAGACGACTTCCCGTTCTTTTTGAAAATCTTCCCCGTCTCGAAAGCGGATCGGATCACCGACGAAAAACGCCCGTTGCCGTCGGCAAACGTACATGGGGACGAAGCAGACATGCCGCCCGGTCTCGCGATACATATATTTGTCTAGTTGCAAAAACCCTTTGTACAATTCGCCGGTTTGGGCCGAACGGTCTTGATATTCGATATCCGGAAAGATGAAAACCGAGTAGCCGTCGGCCAATGCACGGACCGTTTCGCGAAACGTTTGCACGATTTGTCTCGTACCGCGATAAACCGGAATGCAAGCGGCCGACCGCAACACCGCCGTGACGACGTAGGAAACGGGCCATGCCACGATCTTCGCCCAGCTTTGATGCCATCCGAACCGTTTCGTAAACGTATAGTTCACATAATGCCGGAAAGCGGTTTGCGGTTCCAAAAAGACGTGATACACCCAGACACGAAAACGTCCTGGAAACCACAGCATCGTCTTCCAAGGGCCAAACAAGTTTTGATGCCGGGAAATAAACACGACCGGTTCCTGCAAGGTTTCCGGATGGATGGCAGCGGACGGAATCACCCGGTAACGTCGGGACATGAGCCGGACGAGGTGCCGGCCGAACCGATACAGTCGCCCCTGCCCATCCACGGTCACGTTCGCTTCCTCCCTCTCTCTGACCATAATGCTTCGTCCCCGCGGCGCACGGATACCACGAGATCCAAGACAATTTGAACAAAAATGCGTAACGAGTCGGCTATGGAACGGTAATGAGACCCGGCGTTGCGCTGATAGTACAACGTTCGAATGGGCACTTGCCGGATGGGAATCCGCCGGCGGATGGCGTTGAGCAACATGTTCATCTCGTATTCGAACCGTTCCCCTTTCAGCTCCGACATCCAGGACAGATGCTGTATCGGAATACCCCGCAATCCCGTCTGTGTATCGTCAATGGCCATGCCGAACAGCCAGCGGATCGCCCGGCTCGTCAATCGGTTTCCGAAACGACTGCGCCAGGGGACATGAGCTTGGTCAAAGTCCCGGACACCCAAAATGAGCGTATCGTCCCCGCGTCTCAAAGCCGAAACCACCCGACACACGTCGTCCGGGTGGTGCTGGCCGTCGGCATCGGCGGTCACCACACCGGTCAAATCAGCCGCTTCTTGCAACACATAGGCAAACGCCGTTTTCAACGCTCGGCCTTTCCCTTGGTTCACCGGATGGCTCAACACCGTGCACCGATCGAGACGGCTGAGCTGGCGAAAAATGTCTCCCGTCGACGCATCGCTGCCGTCGTTGACAACAATGACACGGGCCACGCCCCGCGCCAGCAAGGTACGGACGTATTCAACTAAGGACTCCGGTGGATTCAATGCAGGAATAATGACGGCACATCGCAGCATGCTCACGCCCTCCATCTAGATCTTGGTCGGTATCTTCGCCAGCCCGCTTGCTTCATGTATATGTACATTGAGATTAAATTCGTCATCGACATGCAAAAATCCTACCAACGGCATCCAGCCATGTTGCTTCCGTCCGTCATATGTAATATAATTCTTACAGGTGTAAAGCCACATCTTACACATCCTGCGTATCGCTATCGTAGCACCGCTATCGTACAGGAGCGGTTTTTCGAAACATCGCTGGCATAAAATGTGGGGAGGGGAACCGATGAGCACGCTGCACGCCGTATCCGGCATGTTGTTTGTCGTCCTGATGGTGGCCTTGGCCGTCGTCATCATTGTCGCCCTCATCCAAGTTTGGCGAGCGAAAATCGTCGCCGACAAAGACAGCCGGTATCAGCAAATGGCCGCCGCGGCCGAGGAACTGGCGCGGCGCATCGCCAGCGACCAACAAAAAATTTCGGAAGAATTGGCCGCCCTGAAAAACAGCGTCAATCAGATCGAGAACATGTTGCGCGAAGTCGAGTAAGGGAGGCGGGAAGGCGAGGAGCGAGGATGAACGCGAAGGATGCTCACCATAAAAAAACGGCGCAGTCCGGCAATGAACTGCTCCGCTTGTTCGAAGCCTTGGCGAACCCGCACCGGCTGAAAATCATCGCCGCCTTGACACAGGGGCGGAAATACGTCAGCCAACTGGCCCGGGAAGTGAACATGAGCCGGCCTCTGTTGTACATGCATTTGCAAAAAATGGAGGAAGCCGGACTGGTGACCAGTTCCTTGGAACTGTCCGAAGACGGAAAGGCGATGAAATATTACGCCATCGTTCCTTTTGATATCCAGATTACACCGGAGGTCATCGCCGGAGCCATACCGACGCTGACCGCCACCAAAAAATCCAACACCCTTGAAGAAGATTCGCAGTGAGGAGGAGCGAATGCTATGAACCCCATCCATGTGTACATGCCGGTATTTGGGATGGGTTTCATCCTTTTGCTCATGGCGCTCGGCACTATCATCATCGTCACGCTCATCCGCACGTGGCAGACGAAGATCGCGGGGCACAACAAGTATCAAGCGCTGGCTGAACAACTGGCATCCTGGCAACAGCAGCACAGCGACAGTCTGCAAAAAACGGTGCACGAACTCCACAACCTTCGCCGGCGGATCGAAGCCATCGAAAAAACGCTGCGGGAAATTGAGTGACACGGGTCAATGGTTCCCGTTCAACTCCCGCTCGACGACGGCGGCAATGCGCTGCACGTATTCGTGTAATTGTCCTTCATCGGGCCCTTCCACCATGATGCGCAAAAGCGGCTCCGTCCCCGACGGCCGGACCAGGACGCGACCGCGAGAACCCAGTTCTTGCTCGGTTTCGGCGATGATAGAGCGGATGGCCGCATTTTCTTGCCACGTCCGTTTGGCTTCCGCCGATGCCAGCCGCACATTGTGCAATACCTGCGGAAATTTGCGCATGATTTGCTTTAGTTGTCCTAGCGTTTGGCCGCTTTGCTTGATCACTTGCAACAACTGCACCGCGGTCAACATGCCGTCGCCGGTGGTGGCATAGTCCCGAAAGATGATGTGCCCCGACTGTTCGCCGCCGAAACTGTACCCGCCTTCCAACATTTTTTCCAACACGTATCGGTCGCCCACGGCGGTTTGTACCGTGGTGATGCCCAGGCGCCGCATGGCTTCGTGCAACCCGAAGTTGCTCATCACCGTCGTCACCAGCGTATCGTCATGCAAGCGGCCTTGTTCTTTCAACCAGCGGGCCATAATGGCCATGATATAGTCGCCGTCCACCACTTCTCCCGTCTCATCCACCGCAATTAAGCGGTCCGCATCGCCGTCAAAGGCCAATCCGACATCGGCCTGGCGTTTGCGCACCTCTTCTTGCAACCGTTCCGGGTGGGTGGAACCGACCCCGTCATTGATGTTGACGCCGTTGGGCGCGCCGCCGATGACCGCCACCTCAGCGCCAAGGCCGCGAAACAGGCGAGGGGCCAAGTCGGAAACGGCCCCGTGGGCGCAATCCAAGACAATTTTGAGCCCCCGGAAATCGCCCTGCACCGTTTGGGCCAAATACGTCAAATACGCCTCGACGCTCCTCGCGGCGTCGCTCACCCGCCCCACGTCGCCGCCCACGGGCCGCGGCAACGAATCTTGAGGTTCATCCAGCAACCGTTCAATTTCCGCCTCTTCCTCGTCATTCAACTTAAACCCGTCGGGGCCAAAAATTTTGATCCCGTTGTCCGCCACGGGATTGTGGGATGCCGAAATCATCATGCCGGCAGCTGCGGCCCGCGATTTGGTCAAATAAGCGACCCCCGGCGTGCTGATGACACCGAGCCGCGCCACATCGGCGCCCACCGACAACAAACCGGCGACCAACGCCGCTTCCAACATTTCACCGGACACCCGAGTGTCCCGGCCGATGAAAATCAACGGCCGGCCGCTGGTCCGTTTAGCGGCAAGACTTCCGGCCGCCCGGCCAATGCGAAACGCCAACTCCGGCGTCAACTCCCGGTTGGCCACTCCCCGTACACCGTCGGTTCCAAAATATTTCCCCACTGATCTCCACTCCCATCTGTCATCGTAATGGCTCGTCTTGCGTCTTTCCGTTGGTGGCTCCACCATCCCGGACTTCTCCGTCCGATATGCGATCTTCCGGTACACCGGCCGGAACGTCGACCGTCCGAAGTTCATAACGGACCACCGCCCGTTCGCCTCGCAACTGGACCGAGGGCGGCAATTCGACGACCACCGTGCCGCTGTGTTCACCGGCGGACTGTTGGCTGACATCGAGGATGACCCGGACGTCGCTGGCCGTCAACCGGTCCAACGTTTCCGAAGCTCCCATCAACACCAAATCCAGCGTGCCGTCTTCCGGTTGCACCCATTCCAGTTGAAGGTGTTCCGCCAAACCCGTCACGTGAATCGGCACGTGGTGCAACGTCTTCGTCGCCGGCGCACTGACGTTCAACCGCACGGTGATTTGCGCCGGCTCCACCCGTACCAGCCCTTTTTCGATGGGCAACGACAGTTGAAATTCCTGGCCCGGTTTCACACTCGACAAATCCACCATCGGGCCGAGATATTCATTGTAGCGGGCCAACACGTTGCTCGGTCCATACAGGGTGACTTCCTGGGGCTGAAACGCCACGTCCGAAAGCGTCCACCCCGACGGCAGACTTCCCCGCCATTGCAATCGCAAAGGGACCGTTTTTTTCGGAATGTGAATGGCGGCCTCGACGCGGACCGTTTTCGGCTGGATGGTCACATCCACCCGGTTGCCTTGGGCATCAACAGCCCGCAAGGCCGACTCGGCCTTCACCTGGCCGCTGTGTTCCTCCAAATGCACGTAGGCCTTTACGGCGACAATGCGTTTCAACAAGCTTTGCGCCCCGCCCACCTTCACTTCCGTCGGCGCGACGGTCGGCGTCCCGACGCGGTAACCTTCCGGCAAACTGCCCAACCATTCCACCTCTACCGGCATGGTGATTTCCGTCAACGGTTCCAGCACGACCCGCACTTCGGCCGGCTCGGCTTCCACTTGGACATAAGCCGGAAATCCGTCAAACTGAACCGGCGCCCACACTTCCCCAGGGCCGTAGCCGGTCACATCCACGTACACATGATAATCCCGCCAACGGAACAAGCTCAAATCCCGTTGGGAACCGCGCACGATCAAATCCACCGTCTCCGGCGCTTCCAACACCGCCACCCGCTCGGCATCGTAACGCACTTCCAAGGCGGCGTTATCGATGCGGATCATATTTTCAGCGACGGTCGTCGTCGATGGCGATTGTCCATTGGGGCCATTGACCACATACCAAAGCATCACCGCCAGCATGACGGCAACGATGCGCACGACCATCGGCTGGTTCAACCATTTATCCATCGCTGTTGCGCTCCTTTTTCGAGCGGAAGGATCGCACTTTTTTCGGCGTCGGGATCAGGGCTTCCCGCAACCGTTGAAACAGTTCCTCCCCCGTGACATTTCGCTCCAGCACGCCGTCGGATGCCAGCGAAATTTGGCCCGTTTCCTCCGATACGACGATACACAGACAGTCGGCCACCTCGCTCACTCCCACCGCCGCCCGGTGGCGTGTGCCCAGCGCCTTGTCGATAAACGGACTTTCTGAAAGGGGCAAATAGCACCCCGCCGCCATGATGGTGCCGTCCCGGATGATGACCGCCCCGTCATGCAGGGGGGTGTTGGGCATAAAAATGTTGATGAGCAACTCCGCCGACAACTTGGCTTCCAGCCGGGTCCCCGTTTCGATGATGTCGTTTAAGCCAATTTTCCGCTCCAGGACCATCAAGGCACCAATGCGCCGCTGGGACATCTGCATCGCGGCCTTATAACAGGCTTCCACCACGGCCAACCGATCGGGCTGGCTTTGCGTGCTGGTCCGCATAAAAAAACGTCCGCGTCCCAACTGTTCCAAAGCCCGCCGCAATTCCGGCTGAAAGATGATCAAAATGACCAGCACACCATATGTAAACGCCTGGGACATGAGCCATTCCAGCGTCCGCAAGTTCAAAAGCGAACTCATGACCCACGCCAGGACAATGATCACAATCCCCTGAATGAGCTGAATCGCCCGGGTCCCACGGATCAGCATCAACAGTTTGTAAAAGACGTATGACACGATGCCGATGTCGACGATGACCGATACCATCTGCCACAAATCCTGAAGCGGTTCCATCCGTACCTCCGTAATAATAAAAAAAAGCTTGCAACCATCGTGCAAAGCTTTTCCTGCAGGCTTATTTATCGCGAGTTATGTACGCAAATAAAAAATGGAGCGGACGACGGGATTCGAACCCGCGACCCTCGCCTTGGCAAGGCGATGCTCTACCCCTGAGCCACGTCCGCTTGCTGTGTTCCACGTAATATACAATACACGATTTGGCGTTTTTTTGCAAGGGGGTTCCCGCCATTGGCATGATTTTCTATCGTAAAAAGGCCTGCTGGTCCCCTTGGTCCAGCAGGCCCTTCCATGGCGTACCGTTAATCGACGTAGCCACCATATCCCCAGGGAGCGGCAATGATCGCCAGTAGCACGAAGATGACCAGAATCACACCGACATAGTTGCCCAAAAATCCGCCTCCAGACGGATAACCCATCGCTCTACCTCCTTTGCCGCGTGATACTATATCGTATTCGCCGCATCTTCACCGGTCATAAAACGATTGCCTATTTTTGGCTGAATCATCAGCGGTCAAAACCAAAAGCGGCCACGAAGAAGTTTCTTCGTGGCCGCTGGATGTATCCGTTCGACTTGATGTATCCGTTCTACTTGATGTTTCCGTTCAATCACCATGGTGCGGGTGAAGGGACTCGAACCCCCACGGTTTCCCACTGGAACCTAAATCCAGCGCGTCTGCCAATTCCGCCACACCCGCATCGTGTATCCACAATTCATGCAAATTTGTTTTTTAAAAATTTTAAATAAACAAAAAATGGTGAGCCATGGTGGATTCGAACCACCGACACCCTGATTAAAAGTCAGGTGCTCTACCACTGAGCTAATGGCTCTTCTTTTGTGGCTGGGGAGGTAGGGTTCGAACCTACGCATCACGGAGTCAAAGTCCGTTGCCTTACCACTTGGCTACTCCCCAATGGCAGATGGTGGAGGGGGTAGGATTCGAACCTACGAAGGCAACGCCAGCGGATTTACAGTCCGCCCCATTTGACCGCTTTGGTACCCCTCCATAAAATAACCGAAAAAAATAGACGGAATACATGGTGCCGGCGAGAGGACTTGAACCCCCAACCTACTGATTACAAGTCAGTTGCTCTACCCATTGAGCTACACCGGCTCATATACCCCTGTCTCTCATGGTGGACGGTGACGGGATCGAACCGCCGACCCCCTGCTTGTAAGGCAGGTGCTCTCCCATCTGAGCTAACCGTCCATGGTGACCCGTAGGGGATTCGAACCCCTGAATGCCAGCGTGAAAGGCTGGTGTGTTAAACCACTTCACCAACGGGCCAATAATGGAGCTCCCAACCAGACTCGAACTGGTGACCTCTTCCTTACCATGGAAGCGCTCTACCGACTGAGCTATGGGAGCAAGAGTGGCTCCTCCGACAGGACTCGAACCTGTAACCTACCGGTTAACAGCCGGTTGCTCTACCATTGAGCTACGGAGGAATAATGTCCTTGCACTCGTATATTTTAATATGTTTTGCCGCTGTTTGCAAGCCCCGTTGACCGTCTTCGGTGCTCCGAACACCGTCGATGGTCAAGTCAGGGAACCGTAACAACGCTTCGAATGATACCACGGTTCCCCTTCTTTGTCAACCGCCACCTTTTGGATGTTTCATAGCGACCGGCCAACAGGCATACATTAATACTGAACTGCCGGGACAACCTTTCGCCCTGCGGCGCTCCGGTTGCTCGGCACCGTACGGCACATCCACGATCGATACGCACAGACGATACTGACGATACTGATGAAAGGAGGGCAGCGACGGCGTCATCCCACCAAACCCGTCGCCACATCCATGATCTTTTGGACCATCAAAGCCTCCCATCTAAAGCGAGTCGCCATCATCCTCACCGCCATGGTCTTTGCCATCGGCATTTTGTACGTGGAACAAAAAGACATCAGCATTTATCACGATTCGGTGCCGGCAACGGCGCCCGACGAGCCGACGGCCATCTACAGTGTGCCGACCGACAAGAAACGGGTCGCCCTCACCTTTGACATCAGCTGGGGCGACAAGCGGCCGGGGCCCATTTTGGACATCTTGGAAGAAAAGCAAGTGGACAAAGTGACGTTTTTCCTTTCCTCGCCTTGGGCCGAAAATCATCCGGACATCGTCCAGCGCATTGTCGACGCCGGATACGAAATCGGCAGCCACGGACACAAGCACATCAACTACAGCCGCCTGAGCGAAGAAGAAATCCGGCAACAAATTCTCAAAGCCGATGAAATTTTGCACAAACTGACCGGCACAAAACCGACGCTCATCCGGATGCCCAACGGCGACTTCGACAAACGGGTATTGCGGGTCGCCCACTCCCTGGGCTACACCGTCATTCAATGGGATACCGATTCCCTCGATTGGATGAACCCCGGCGTCGATCGCATCGTACAGCGGGTGTTGAACAACGTGCACCCCGGGGACATTATTTTGATGCACGCCAGCGATTCGTGCAAACAGACCCATTTGGCGCTGCCGACCATTATCGACGAGTTGCGGGCCAAAGGCTATGAGTTGGTAACGGTGTCGGAACTCATCGCCACCGCCGAGATCGACGCCACAGACTTGCCGTGACACAAAACCAGCGCAACAAAACGGGCCGCTTTATACAGCGGCCCATTTCTTTTTCCGCGCAGCAGTCGTTTTTTTCCCGTCGCCTTTCCCGGTGTCCACCAACCGGTGCAAAATGAGCACTTGCCATGCGTTGCAACACAACAACGGGACGATCATCACCCACATGGAAAGCCGATTGCCCGTCGTCAGCGCCGGCAACCATTCCAGTGTCGTCAAGACGACCATGACGAACAACGTGGGAATAAACGCCGTGCGATCGGTCAGATGACTCTTGAGCACGGCCACCAACAATCCGACGGCCAACAGCGCCAACGGCAACGGGACATAGGCCAGCCAATGGCCCCCTCCGGCAGCCGCCCGCAACCAAACGAGGTCGACCAGCACCAACAAGACGACCACTGCCTGAAACACTTGCCACAGCCAGTACCGCTTCAAGATGCCCAACATCAGCGCCTGAAAGAAAAAGTACGCAAACAAGCCCATTTGGCTCATGAGGCTGAACATGAGGCCGGCACCGACAAAACCGAGGATGGACAACCACAAGTCACGCCCCACCACTTCGGCACCGGTCTGCAACACGTACGTGCCGAAGCCGCACAATAACCCGGTGACGGCACCGACGGTCAACGTCGTCACAAACAAAAATGCCCAATTGCGCGCTTTCAAAATTGGCTTCCTCCCTATTGGTCTAAGGCCTCGATCATATTGATTTTACCAGTCATTCGATCGCATTCCAAGCTTTCAACCCACGCATACTACTTAAGGAAACAATCGATGGTCCAAGGGGAGTCGCCAAATGAACCATCTGACCGGTCGAACCATTCTCATCATCAGCTGCTTGGCCGTCTTTTTAAGCGGCTGCAGTCCGGCGCAGCGGCCGCAACAAGAGACGGCCTTGCCCTACGAAAGCACGAAAGAAATGGTCGTCGACATTTTGAAGACCGACGACGGAAAAAAAGCTATCCAAGAAATGTTTCAAGACCGGGAATTCCAAAAACAAGTCGTCCTCAGCGGGGAAGACTTTAAAACCATGATCCAAGAAACGATCACTGCGGAAGAAAATCGGGAAAAGTTGAATGAGATCATTCGAGAACCGAAATTTGCCGCCGAATTGGCAAAAGCGCTGCAAGAACAGACGAAGCAACTGCTCAAAGATTTGATGAAAGATCCGGAATACCGCTCCATGCTCCACGAAGTGTTTCAAGATCCGGAATTCCAGCAAGAACAGCTGGAGTTGTTGAAGAGCAACGCCTTTCGGCAGCAAATCATCACGGTGATGAAAGAGTCGCTGGACAGCCCCATGTTTCAAGAAGAACTCGTGCAACTGATGATGAAAGCGCAAGAGGAAGCCACCAAGCCGAAAGAAAAGAGCGGCGAGAAAGGGCAAGGCAGTGACGGCGGCCAAGGAGAATCGCAAAAGGGATCATGAAAAGCTGAGCACAAAAAATCAGCGGGGAAATCCCCGCCGGACTATGGAGGTGCTTGAACCGACAGTTATTGCTTGACTGAAGAGGACGTCTTTTCGATGACGGCGGCGGCCAACCGATCAAAAATGGCCGCTTGCGGCGACGACGGCGGATATATGCCCGGCGCTTCCTCCAACATGGGACCTTGCGGCGCCCCGATGGGAATTTGCGCCAACAAGGTCGTCCGCAAATATTCCGCCAGTTTTTGTCCGCCACCAGTACCGAAAATGTATTCTTTTTCGCCGCAATGGCTGCATTCAAACCAAGACATGTTTTCCACCACGCCGAGAATTTCGTGGTTCGTCTGGATCGCCATGCCCCCGGCCCGGGCCGCCACAAAGGCCGCGGTCAAATGCGGAGTCGTAACGATGATTTCTTTGCTTTGCGGAATCAATTGGTGCACGTCCAACGCCACATCGCCGGTTCCCGGCGGCAAGTCCAGCAACATGTAATCCAACTCGCCCCAGTGAATCTCACTGAAGAAGTTGCGCAACATCTTGCCCAGCATGGGGCCCCGCCAAATGACCGGCCGGTTGTCTTCCACAAAAAACGCCATGGACATCACTTTGACGCCCAGCTTTTCCACCGGCAAGATCAAGTCGCCGATGACCGTCGGCCGCTGTTCGATACCCATCATGTCCGGCACGCTGAAGCCGTAAATGTCGGCGTCGATCACCCCTACCCGATAACCAGCCCGCGCCAGGGCCACCGCCAAGTTAACCGTAATGGTGGATTTCCCGACACCGCCTTTGCCGCTGGCGATGGCAATGAACTGGGTTTTGCTGTCTTTGGCCAGGAGGGGCGAAATGGGCGCACCTCCCGCCGGACCTGCACCAGCTGCTTGCCGCTCGCCCCGCAACCGTTGGGCCAAGGCGGCCCGCTCCTCGTCGGTCATGGCCCCAAAGCGCACTTGCACGTTGCGGGCGCCCCGTTCTTGCAGCGCTTGGACAACCCGTTCTTCGATGACCGTCTTCAACGGACAACCGGGTACGGTCAACACCAATTCCAATTGCACATCGTTGTCCGGGCTGATCTGAATGTTCCGGACCATATCTAATTCAACGACGCTCTTGCGGAGCTCGGGATCTTCCACATCCTTTAACACTTCGAGCACTTGCTCGCGCGTCAACATCCGCCATCACCTCTTTTGGCAAAATCCAACCCCTTTCCCCGTCATTATATCAATATGTCGGTCTGTTGTCTTTCTCGTCCACATAGAAACGGAGCATTCCCCGGTAGATGGCAGCGGCAACTTTTCGCTGGTATTCCGGTTGCGCCAACAACTGCACTTCTTCCTGGTGGGACAAAAACCCGATTTCCACCAGCACGGCCGGCACGGGACTTTGATTCAACAAAAAAATTTCGTCCAACTTTTTAGCCGTCCGCTTCGTGTTGCCCAAACTGGCGATCAATTCTTGCTGTACCGCCTCGGCCAAACGCCGGCTGTCTTCCTGCTTCGTACTAAAAAACGCCTGCGCTCCCCGGTAGCGGGCATTGCGAAAACTGTTCAAATGGATGCTGACGACCAAATCGGCGCCGCTTTCCTGTACGATGGCTGCCCGCCGCTTCAAATCTTCCGTCTTACGCCGCGAATACCCCCGGGTCTGTGGGCGGGCCAAATCGTAATCCCCTTCCCGGGTCATGCGGACCAAGGCGCCTGCCTGCTGCAAATAATCCCGCAAATAAAACGCCACGTCCAAAGCCACGTCTTTTTCCACCAAACCCGTGGGGCTGACCGCGCCGCCGTCCGGTCCGCCGTGGCCCGGGTCGATGACGATCACTTGGCCGCTCAAGGGCCACCAGGCA
This sequence comes from Bacillota bacterium, assembly GCA_017577895.1. Taxonomy (GTDB): domain Bacteria; phylum Bacillota; class Bacilli; order ZCTH02-B2; family ZCTH02-B2; genus Bacillus_BB. The sequence goes on along the minus strand of PKQY01000002.1, from coordinate 28,903 downwards.
TGGATCTGCCCTTCCCCCGCCATCTCCACCCCCATCAGTGCAGCCATGAAGGCGGCAGTCAGCAACCCGCTCATCAGCCATCGTTTCTTTATCCCGACGTTCCCTGCCCTGCGCACGCTTTGAAGCCGTTTCTGTTCCTTGATGCATCTCCTCATTTCGATCACCACTGCCGGATTTTTTGGTACCGAATCCCTTGCTGAAAACCTTTATGAAACCAGCGTTGCACACAATCGTCAAACACAATTTGCAACGACAGCCAGATCCATTCGTTGACGACCGAATACAGATGATATTTGCTGCAGTTGCGCCGAACCGATTCATCGGCCTGGTGCAGATATTGTTGCTTGAACAATGCATCAATTTCATCCCGCGAAAAAGGCCGCTCCTTATGCCGGCGGCGGCTGGCTTCCAGTCCCATGCAAAACCCGTCCAACAACGTCTCAAACAGCGCCTCTTCCACCAGCAACCGTTCGTACCAATGGGAACGGACCAATAACCAACTGACCATTTCCTCGTAATAAGTGCGGTATTCTTCCGGATCCAGCCAATAGACCGCCCGTTCTCGGAACCGATCCCACTGCTTCTGTCGATATGCTTCCAAATCGACGACCTTGTCCATCGATCTCACCTTCGTCCGGCCGATTGGCGACTTGGTGTCTATACCAACAGCATTCCCAAATCTGGCCAGAACATCCTTCGCAAAACGAAAAAACCCCCTCCCCAAGGGAAAGGGGTCTGAATCGACGGACGAGACAGATCTCATGCTGCGGCGAGAATTACGCATCCATGTACCGAGGGGGGCGTTTTTCCACAAAGGCCCGCGTCCCTTCGATGCGGTCGGGATGACTGATGGCCCGGTGGTAACTTTCCAACGCAATCTCGATGCCTTCTTCCAACGGATGATCCACCCCCAAGACAAACGCCCGTTTCGCCATCCGCACCGCATGGGGAGAGTTGGCGGCAATTTGCTTCGCCGTCGCCAGCACCGCCGGCAGCAACTCCGCCAACGGCACCACCCGATTGACCATCCCCCACTGGCGGGCCTCTTCGGCCGGTAAGTGGCGGCCGGTCAACAGCATCTCCAACGCCATACCCCGGGGTAAAAACCGACTGATGAGCTGGGTGCCGCCGATGCCGGGAATAATGCCCCGGCTCACCTCCGGCAAACCGAAAGCGGCGTTGTGCGACGCATATACAAAATCGCAACTCAACGCCAATTCGCATCCGCCTCCCAGGGCATAGCCGTTGACGGCCGCGATGACCGGCTTCGGACAGCGCCGAAAGGCGCGGGCCACTTTTTGAAAGAGGCGATGTTGCCGGTGCCATTCTTCTTCGGTCATGTTGTTGCGCTCCTTGAAATCGCCGCCGGTGCAAAACGCCTTTTCCCCGGCGCCGGTCAAAATGATGACCCGAACGGCTTTTTCCTCGCTCAACCGTTCCATCGCCTCGTACAACGCTTGCGCCATTTCCGTGTTGAGCGCATTCAACGCCGCCGGCCGGTTCATGGTCAACACCGCAATGCGGCCGTCTTCCAGCCGCTCTTCCAACAAGACGGTCATCGCCATTCCTCCTTTAGATGCAAATCGGATCCCAGGAAGTGATACGGGATAATGGATCCAGATTAATTATATAAAAATTATACAAAAAAATTATACAAAAAGCACCCGGGCTTCCGGGTGCTTTGCGGGCAAAAAGAGCTGTTCAACTTACCGTTTGGAGTATTGCGGTGCCCGGCGGGCGCCTTTGAGACCGTATTTTTTCCGTTCTTTCATCCGCGGGTCGCGGGTCAAGAAACCGGCTTGTTTCAACGTCGGCCGCAAGGACGGATCCACTTGCAGCAACGCGCGGGCAATGCCGTGACGAATGGCACCCGCTTGTCCGGTAAAACCGCCGCCCCGCACGTTGACAAGCACATCGTATTTTCCAAGCGTGTCGGTCAAGACGAGCGGCTGTTTGATCGTCGCCTTCAGCGCTTCCAGTCCGCCAAAATACTCATCCAGCGAACGTTTATTGACGATAAATTTTCCATCACCGGGCACAAGGCGGACGCGGGCCACCGATTCTTTCCGCCGGCCGGTGCCGTAATATTGTACCTGTGCCATATTTCCCCTCCTACCCTCAGTCTTTGATTTCCAACGGAATCGGTTGTTGTGCCTGATGGGGGTGAGCGGAACCGGCATACACTTTCAGCTTTTTAAACTGTTTCCGGCCGAGGCTGTTTTTCGGCAGCATGCCACGGACGGCCAGCTCAATCATCCGTTCCGGTTTCGTTTTGAGCATGGTGCCGGCTGTCGTCACCTTCAAACCGCCCGGATAACCGGAATGGCGATAATATTTTTTCTTCACCAATTTCTTCCCGGTCAACACGACTTTGTCGGCGTTGATAACAATGACAAAATCCCCCGTGTCCACGTGGGGCGTATATTGCGGTTTATGTTTGCCGCGCAAAATGGCCGCCACTTGCGAGGCCAGCCGACCCAAAGTTTTGCCGGTGGCGTCCACTACGTACCATCGACGTTCCACTTCATTCGGCTTGGCCATATACGTCGTGCGCATCCAAAATCCCTCCTTACATGTCGGTGTGTCTATCAGAAACGAAACGAAATGATCATTCAACATTCAACGGGGCTAGTGGGAAACATACCTAGTCATTATAATACAATACCTGCCACAAAATCAATCCTTGCGGCGGCGCCGTAGCCCCGGCCAACGTCCGATCTTTCGCCGCCAACAGCTGGGGGATGGCCGATGCGGGCAGTTTGCCGCGGCCCACATCGACCAACGTGCCGACGATAATCCGGACCATGTTGTACAAAAACCCGTTCCCTTGCACCGAGATGACCAACAGCGGCGACTCCCCCATCACCGTCTCCTCGATCTTCACGGCATACAACGTCCGTACCCGGTTTTCCAACGGTGTTTTGGCCGATGAAAACGTCGTGAAATCGTGGGTGCCCACCAAATAGCCGGCGGCTTCCCGCATGGCCGCCACGTCCAGGGGATACGGGATGTGCCAAGAAAAGCGCCGAGCCCACAATCCCGGCACCTCTCCCCGGTCAATCCAATACCGGTACTCTTTCGCCTTGGCATCGTAACGGGCGTGAAATTCGGCGGGCACCACATCGGCCCGCCGGACGATGATGTCCGGCGGCAAATGGTGATTCAACACCCGGGGCCAGCGCTCCACCGGGATGTTGGAGGCGGTCTCAAAATGGGCGACTTGGGCCCGAGCGTGGACACCGGCATCGGTGCGGCCGGAACCGTACACGACGATGGGCTCGCCGGTCAATTCGGACAAGACTCGCTCCAATTCGCCCTGCACCGTCCGCTTACCGGGGGATTGTCGTTGAAACCCGTGAAAATGCGTGCCGTCATAGGCAAACTCCAACCGTATCTTCCGTCTCACCTTCCCACGCCCCTATCGGTCAACGCCCCACCACATGGCTCGCCGCACGGCACACCACTGGTGTGCTTCACCAAGCCCGCAGGAAAAACAACCCGAGGTAAAACGGCACCGCTGAAAACAGAAGGAGCCAGTCACTCACACCCATGGACAGCTGACGAAAACGGGTCCGGCCTTCCTCCCCTCGGTAACCCCGGGCTTCCATCGCCATGGCCAGTTCCTCGGCCCGATGAAACGAACTGACGAACAACGGAACCAAGAGCGGCAGGAGACTGCGTATCCGCACGAACAAATTGCGGCTTTCAAAGTCGGCGCCCCGGGCCATTTGCGCCTTCTTGATTTTCTCCGTCTCTTCCAACAATGTCGGAATAAAGCGCAAGGCGATGGACATCATCAGCGACAATTCACCGACCGGCACCCGAAACCGTTTCAGCGGCGAGAGCATCTTCTCCATGCCGAACGTCAAATCCATGGGGCGGGTCGTGTACGTGAGCAGCGATGAAAAAAGAATCAAGAAAAACAGCCGAAAAGTGGTCAGCACCGCTTGCCGCACGCCTTCCGAGTAGATGGTGAACCAGCCCCATTCGGCCACCGCGGGCCCTTCCCGCGTCAGCAAGAGATGCATCACCGCCAACAACAAGAGCAGCCAGAGCACCGGTTTCATGCCCCGGAAGACAACCGCCAGGGGGATGCGGGACAGTCCCAAGGCGACCAGAGCCATGCCGCCCATCCAGAGGAGGGACGCAGCGTTGTTGGCAAAAAAGATAAAGATGACATAGAAAAAAACAAAGACCAACTTGGAACGGGGATCCAATCGATGCAGCCAGGAATGTCCCGGATAATATTGGCCAATGGACAACGCGGCAGCGCTCACCGAACCCCCTCCTTGGCGAGCCGGGCGACGATTTCCTCCTCCAACGCTTCCGCCGTCATCAACAACGGCAAGGGTCGCGCCAGCCGTGCATTCAACGCTTTGACGAACCGGGCCGGCTCCGGTAAGGTGAGACCCGCTTCATCCAACAGTTCTTCCTGGGCAAAGACCTCCTCCGGCGGGCCCGTCATCAACACTTGCCCGTCTTTCATGACCACCAGCTGTTGCGCGTAGCGGGCCGCATCCTCCATGCTGTGGGTGACCATGATGACGGTCAGCCCCTCTTCCCGATGGAGTCGGGCAATCAAGCTCAAAATCTCTTGTCGTCCGCGGGGATCCAAACCGGCGGTCGGCTCGTCCAAAATCAACACCTTCGGCCGCATGGCCAGCACCCCCGCCAGGGCCGCCCGGCGCCGCTCGCCGCCGCTCAAGGCGTACGGAGCCCGCGTCAGGTGTTCCTTTTTCAGTCCGACCAAAGCTGCGGCTTCCGCCACACTTTGGCGGACCAAATCCTCGGGCCAGCCCAGCTGTTTCGGGCCGAAGGCGATGTCTTTTTCTACCGTTTCCTCGAACAATTGGTGTTCGGGATATTGAAAGACGAGTCCCACCACCTGCCGCAACTGGCGCAAATTGCTCTTCTGGGGCGTAATTTCCAACGTTCCGACCCGAATGGTCCCCTGTGTCGGACGCAGCAGGCCGTTAAAATGTTGCACCAATGTGGATTTGCCGGATCCGGTGTGACCGACGATGGCGGTAAAACTCGCAGCGGGAATGTGCAAATTGACGTCGCGCAACGCCGTCCGCTCAAAAACCGTTCCCGGCCGGTAAATATGGGTCAACGATCGGACATCAATTTCCATAACGCTTCCACCAATTGTTCCCCGTGTAAAATGTTTTTGTCCAGCGGAATGCCCCGACGGCGCAACCTGTCGGCCAATTCGACGGCAAAGGGCACTTCCAGTCCTGCTTCCAGCAACAAATCCCGCTGCAGCAACACCTCTTCCGGCGGGCCGACAGTGCGGATTCGGCCTTCTTGCATCACCGCCACCCGGTCAGCCATCAGCGCTTCTTCCATAAAATGGGTAATCTGAATGACCGTGATGCCTTCCTCCCGGTTCAACTGGCGCACGGCTTCCATGACTTCGCGACGGCCTTGCGGATCCAACATGGCCGTTGCCTCATCGAGAATGAGGATGGTCGGGCGCATGGCCAAAATGCCGGCAATGGCCAGCCGCTGTTTTTGTCCGCCGGAAAGCTGGTGCGGTTCGACATCCGCCAGATGAGCGATGCCCAGCTTGACCAAAGCCGCTTCGACCCGCTCGACCATTTCTTCCACCGGCACGCCCAGGTTCTCCAGACCGAAGGCCACATCCTCGGCCACGTTGGTCCCGACAATTTGGTTGTCCGGGTTTTGAAAGACCATGCCGGCTTGGCGCCGTATTTCCCAACGGACCGACTCATCCCGTGTATCCATGCCGCAAATGAGGACCCGGCCTTCGGTGGGGGTCAACAGCGCATTCAGCTGCTTGGCCAACGTGGACTTTCCCGAGCCGTTGTGCCCGAGAATAACCAAGTATTCGCCGGCGCTCACCTGTAAATCGATCCCTTTCAACACCGCATTGACCTGCTCCAGCGCCTCCGACGGATACTGGTAGATCAGTCTCTGGACCTCTACCACGGGATGCCGCGGCATGCTGCCCCCTCCCCCCTCTAAATGAGGAAAAAGGATGACCCGGAAAAGCAAACCGCCGCTCCTTCTGTCATCCTTTCACGTGCCCTGTATCCATTTCAAATGGTCAAGTATACCGGTTATTCCACCAGTTCCAAAACCACCATCGGCGCCCCGTCGCCCCGGCGGGGACCCAGTTTCAAAATCCGGGTATATCCCCCTTGACGATCCGCGTACCGCGGGGCAATGTCATTGAACAATTTCTGAATGGCATCTTGATGCTCATTGGCCGCCTCTTTCCGAACAAAGGCCGCCACTTGCCGCCGGGCATGCAGGTCGCCCCGTTTGGCCAGCGTAATCATCTTTTCCGCGATGGAACGCACCGCTTTGGCCTTGGCTTCGGTCGTTTTGATGCGTTCATAAATGATCAAATCGGTGACCAAATCCCGAAACAACGCTTTCCGCGCACTGGAATGCCGTCCCAATTTCGCATAACCCATGGTTCTCCCTCCTTTTCGTCAAGGCTTGCGTCATTCGGCTTTTCGGAAGGACAATCCCAGTTCTGCCAGTTTCGCCTGCACTTCTTCTAACGATTTCTTCCCGAGGTTGCGCACTTTCATCATGTCTTCTTCCGTCTTGGTGGTCAGTTCATACACCGTATTAATGCCGGCCCGTTTCAAGCAGTTGTAAGAGCGAACCGACAAATCCAGCTCCTCGATGGTCATCTCGAGGATTTTGTCCTTGGGATCCTCTTCTTTTTCCACCATAATTTCGCTTTCTTGACTGTCTCCCGTCAAGTCAACAAACAAGCGCAGATGTTCGATCAAAATTTTGGCTCCCAGGCTGACCGCTTCTTCCGGATGGAGGCTTCCGTCGGTCCACACTTCCAAGGTCAGTTTGTCATAGTTGGTCACTTGTCCGACCCGGGTGTTTTCGACGGTGTAGTTGACCCGCTTCACCGGCGTATAGATGGAGTCCACCGGAATGACGCCGATGGGCTGATCTTCCTTCTTGTTCTTTTCCGCCAGGACAAATCCCCGGCCCCGGTTGGCTTCCATCCGCATGTAGAGCCGACCGTCTTCTTCCAAGGTGGCGATGTGCAACTCCGGGTTCAGAATGTCCACATCGCTGTCGGCGCGTATGTCGGCCGCCGTCACTTCACCAGGACCTTGCGCTTCGATTTCCAAGATTTTTTCTTCGTCGGAATGAATGCGCAAAGCCAATTGCTTCAAGTTGAGGATGATCTCGGTCGTATCCTCAACCACCCCGGGAATCGTCGAAAATTCGTGCAAAACGCCCTCGATATAAACACTGGTCACGGCGGCTCCCGGCAAAGAAGACAGCAGGATCCGCCGCAACGAATTGCCTAATGTGATGCCGTATCCCCGTTCCAACGGTTCGACGACAAACTTCCCGTACGTCCCTTTTTCATCGACTTCCACCAGCTCGATTTTGGGCTTTTCGATCTCGATCAAACCGGGAACCCTCCTTACCAAACGTCAACACCCATCTGGCACCGACAGGCATACTTCGCCAATATGTCTACCATTATGAACAAGAATACGGTATATTATACCATTTTCCGGCGGTAGTTGCATGAATTTTTCAACCGCCTCGTTCTTGTCCATATGGCAAATCGTTCCATCAGACCCGGCGACGTTTTGGCGGACGGCACCCGTTGTGGGGAATCGGCGTCACATCCTGAATCGAACTGACTTCCAGACCAGCAGCTTGCAAAGAGCGGATCGCGGCTTCCCGTCCGGAACCGGGCCCTTTCACCCGCACTTCTACCGTGCGCATCCCGTGCTCCATGGCCGCTTTGGCAGCCGCTTCCGCTGCCATTTGCGCCGCAAATGGCGTGCCTTTCCGCGAGCCTTTAAAGCCGATGGTTCCCGAGCTGGCCCAGGAAATGGTGTTGCCGTGCGGATCGGTGATGGTCACGATGGTGTTGTTAAACGTGGACTTAATGTGCGCCACGCCGCTTTCGACGTTTTTCCGATCCCGGCGTCTGGTCAGAGTGGTCCCTTTTCGCGCTGCCATCTCATGCCCTCCTATCATTGAGCATTATTTTTTCTTGTTCGCCACGGTACGGCGGGGTCCTTTGCGCGTCCGGGCGTTGGTTTTCGTCCGTTGTCCCCGCACCGGCAAACCTTTGCGGTGACGAATGCCGCGGTAGCAGCCAATTTCCATCAACCGTTTGATGTTCATCGCCACTTCCCGGCGCAAGTCCCCTTCGACTTTGTAGTTGCGGTCGATCTCATCCCGGAGGCGAGAAATTTCATCTTCCGTCAAGTCCCGAACACGGGTGTCCGGATTGACGCCGGTGGCCGCCAAAATTTTCTTTGCTGTGGGCAGCCCGATGCCGTAAATGTACGTCAGCGCCACTTCGATCCGTTTGTCGCGGGGCAGGTCCACACCGACGATACGTGCCATCGTTCAACCTCCTTAGAACCCAGAATGGAGCCCGTTTATCCTTGTTTTTGCTTGTGCTTCGGATTTTCACAGATCACCATGACGGTGCCTTTGCGTTTGATAATCTTGCATTTTTCGCACATCGGTTTGACCGAAGGCCTTACCTTCATCAGGTTCCCTCCTCACTTGTACCGGTACGTGATTCGGCCTCTGGTGAGATCATACGGGGACAGTTCGACGGTCACCCGATCGCCGGGCAGTATCCGAATGTAGTGCATCCGAATCTTGCCCGAAACGTGGGCCAGTACTTTATGACCGTTTTCCAGCTCGACGCGAAACATGGCATTGGGCAGCGGTTCAATGACCGTGCCTTCTACTTCAATGACATCCTCTTTAGCCAGAAGAATCCTCTCCTTTCTCTTGGGATTCAGCGTTTTCCTCGTTTGGTTTACTCTCATGATATGAAATAAACGTTCGTATCGCAAACCGCAACATGGCGTTGGAAACGCGCCCCGTTTCCTGAAGTTGGCGCGCCACCTTTTCGTCCACATACGGCATAGGGCGAATGTGTCGGAGATTCTTTTTTTTCGGTTTGTCAAACCGCCGTTTGTCTCCGTCGGCAATCCAGACAAACCGATCCGGTTCAATTTTGATGACCACCGCGTACGTACCGGCATGTTTCCCGCGCGTGACGAGCACGACTTGGCCCGGCTTGGGCATCTCCATCGGTTTGGTCATAACGACTCCCCACTATGATGCAATGGTCAAGATTTCGCAACCGGTCTCGGTGATGGCCACGGTGTGCTCAAAATGGGCACACCGGGAACCGTCCACGGTGACGACGGTCCAATGGTCGCTGAGGGTTTTTACATAGCGTTCCCCGGCATTGACCATCGGTTCAATGGCCAAGACCATACCCGGCTTCAAGCGGGGCCCTTTGTTGGGCGGGCCATAATTGGGGATTTGCGGTTCTTCGTGCAAATTCCGCCCGATGCCATGGCCGACGTATTCCCGCACGATGGAAAAACCGGCAGCTTCCACCGTCGTTTGAATGGCGTGGGAAATGTCGGACAGACGGTTGTTCGGTGCCGCGAACTTCAGTCCTTCATATAAAGCCTGTTCGGTCACTTCCAAGAGGTGCCGGTCGGCCTCGGAAATGGTTCCCACCGGATAGGTCCACGCTGAATCCGCATGGTATCCGTCAACTTCAACGCCGATATCCAAGGTGACGATGTCCCCTTCTTCCAACCGGCGCTCGCCCGGTATGCCATGGACGAGCTCTTCATTGACGGATACGCAAATGCTTCCCGGAAAACCCCGGTATCCTTTGAAGGAGGGTCTGGCATTTTGCGAACGGATAAAGGCTTCCGCTATCTCGTCCAACTCCTTCGTCTTTACGCCGGGGCGAATCGCTTTGGCCACTTCCCCCAAGGTCAATGCCACGATCCGCCCCGCCTGGCGGATCGTTTCGATTTCTTCTTTCGTCTTGAGGATGATCACGCAGATTCGCTCCCCAACAAGGTCATGATTTGACGGGTGACAGCCTCGATGTCCTGTTCCCCGTCCACGCGCCGAAGCAGCCCTTGGGCTTCGTAATGGGCCAAAATCGGTTCCATCTGCGCCATGTTGACGTCCAGCCGCGTAGCCACCGTTTCCGGTGCGTCGTCGTCCCGCTGATACAGCTCTCCGCCGCACCGATCACATTTTCCTGCCTGCCGGGGCGGATTGAACTCCACGTGGTACGTCGCCCCGCACTGCCGGCAAATGCGGCGGCCGGTCAGCCGTTTGAGCAAGACGTCTTTGTCCACTTCAATCAACAAGACGTGCGACAGTTGTCGTCCCAACTCCTTCAAGGTGTCATCCAACGCCTTGGCTTGCTCCACGGTACGGGGAAACCCGTCCAGCAAAAACCCGTTCCGGCAGTCGTCTTTCATCAACCGTTCCCGGACGATGCCGACGGTCACTTCATCCGGCACCAGTTGGCCGGCATCCATGTAAGCCTTGGCTTGTTTGCCCAACTCCGTCCCCTCGGCGACGGCCTGACGAAACATGTCGCCTGTGGAAATGTGCGGGATCCCAAAGCGGTTGACGATGCGCTCCGCTTGGGTCCCTTTCCCGGCCCCCGGCAATCCCATCAACACGATTTCCATCCGTATCCCCCCAACCGGATTACTTGATAAATCCTTTGTAATGGCGCTTGACCAATTGGCTGTCGATTTGCTTCATCGTGTCCAGGGCGACGCCAACGACGATAAGCAACGACGTACCGCCAAACTGGACCGTTTGCGGCAATTGGGTTACGGCGGTGAAAAACACCGGCAAAATGGCCACCGCAGCTAAGAACAGCGCACCAGTCAGCGTGATCCGGTTGAGTACACCTACCAAGTACATTTCCGTCGCCTTACCGGGCCGTACGCCGGGGATATAACCGCCGTTTTTCTTCAAGTTTTCCGCCAGCTGCTGCGGGTTGATTTGGACGTACGTGTAAAAGTACGTGAAGCCGATGATCAGAATCACGTACAGGAACATCCCTAACGGCCGGTTGTAGTTGAAATGTTCAATGATCCAGTCCGCCCATCCGTGACCTTGCCAAAAACCGGCGATGGTGGTCGGGAAGATGAGCAACGCCATGGCGAAAATGACCGGAATCACCCCGGCCGCATTGACCCGAATGGGCAGGTGGGTCATTTGTCCGCCATACATCCGCCGCCCCACCACCCGTTTCGCATATTGAATCGGAATGCGGCGAACACCTTGCTGCACGTAAATGACGCCGACAATGATGGCGATGACCACCAAGAGGATGGCCAACAGTTTGACTAGGTTCAGGAACCATTGATCCGCTGCTCCGAAAAACTCCGAAGCGTAAATGGCCCGCACCGCGTTGGGCAAACCGGCGACAATCCCCCCGAAAATGATGATGGAGATGCCGTTGCCGATGCCTTTTTCGTTAATTTGTTCCCCCATCCACATGAGGAGGGTCGTGCCGGCCGTCAATGTCAACGTGATGAGCAAATACGTGCCAAAGCTCGGATTTTCCACCAAGCCGGGAAAGATGCGGTTAAAACCGATGGTCATCCCGATGGCTTGGATGAAAGCCAGCACCACGGTGAAATAGCGGGTGAATTGGGCCAATTTCCGCCGGCCTTCCTGACCCTGTTTCGCCCATTCCGCAAACTTGGGAACCACATCCATCGACAACAGCTGCACGATGATGGAGGCGGTGATGTACGGGTAAATGCCCATGGCAAAAATCGAAAAGTTTTCCAAAGCCCCGCCGCCGAAGACGTTCAAAAACCCGAAAATGTTGTTGGCCTGGATGTTCAACAAATCGACATTGATGTTGGGGGCAGGAATAAAGGTTCCGATCCGGAACACGACCAAAATCATCAGCGTGTAGAAAATGCGCCGCCGCAAGTCGGGGATGCGAAAAATATTGGCGAGGGTCTCAAACATTAGATCACCTCGGTTTTTCCGCCGGCAGCTTCAATCTTCTCCACCGCTGAACGGGTAAATTTGTGCACCCTGACCGTCAACGGAACTTTCAGTTCACCGTTGCCCAAAATTTTCACGCCGTCTTTGATTTGCTTAATCACGCCGCTTTCTTTCAACAGCTCCGGCGTGACCACCGTGCCTTGTTCAAACCGGTTGAGCTGCTCCACCTTGACGATGGCGTACTCTTTCCGCAAGGGGTTATTGAATCCCCGTTTCGGAACACGTCGAATCAACGGGTTTTGCCCGCCCTCAAAGCCGGGTCTCACGCCGCCGCCGGAACGGGCTTTTTGCCCTTTATGCCCGCGGCCGGAGGTTTTGCCGTGACCAGACCCAATTCCCCGACCGACACGCTTGCGCGCTTTGCGCGAACCGGGAGCCGGTTTCAATTCGTGTAATTTCACGTTTCGCACCTCCTCATCCTAGGGCCTCGTCAATCTTCGATCTCTTTGACTTCCACCATGTGTTTGATTTTGTCAATCATCCCGCGAATGGCCGGGTTGTCCGGCTGCACGACCACTTGGTGGACTTTGCGCAAACCTAACGCCCTCGTCGTCGCCCGTTGATTGGGGGTTCTGCCGATCAAGCTGCGCTTCAGCGTGATTTGCAATTTTTTCGCCATCTGCAACCCTCCTTCAACGCGAGGATACCGCTTCAGCTGAACAGCTCTTTGACGGTCTTGCCGCGCAGTCTGGCCACTTCATCAGCCCGTCTCATCCGCCGCAAACCGTCCAAGGTGGCGTGTACCATGTTGATGGCGTTGTTGGAACCGAGGGATTTGGTCAACACGTCCTTGACACCGGCCAGCTCCATCACGGCCCGAACCGGCCCCCCGGCGATGACACCAGTACCTTCGGCGGCCGGCTTGATCAGCACTTTCGCAGCCCCGAAATGGCCGATGATGTCATGGGGCAGCGTCGTTCCAACCAGCGGCACTTTGATCAAGTTCTTTTTCGCGTCTTCGACGCCTTTCCGGATCGCATCGGGCACCTCTGCCGCTTTCCCGAGTCCGGCACCGACGATGCCGTTGCGGTTGCCGACGACGACCAGAGCACTAAAACTGAAACGGCGGCCGCCTTTGACCACTTTGGCCACCCGATTTACTTGCACGACGATTTCTTCCAGCTCGTATGCGTTGGGGTCAATCTTCACACATGTCCCTCCTTTTCATGCAACTTGCTTAGAAGTCCAGTCCAGCCTCTCTGGCCGCTTCTGCCAGAGCTTGTACGCGACCGTGATACGGATAGCCGCCCCGATCAAAGACGACTTTTTTATATCCTTTTTCCAACGCCAATTCGGCAATGCGCTTGCCGACCAACGAGGCCGCTGCTTTGTTCCCGGTCCCCGTTTCGGCCAATTGGTCCCGCAGCGCCGGATCCAGGGTGGATGTGGCGACCAGGGTCCGACCCGCCACGTCATCGATCAATTGGGCGTAAATGTGTTTGCTGGAACGGAAGACGTTCAGACGCGGACGTTCCGGCGTACCCGACACTTTCTTGCGCACTCTCATGTGTCTCCGTTTACGCAGTTTGTTCCGCGATTCCTTGGCAATCACCGGTCTTCACTCCTTTCTCTTTACGCGGCCTTATTTCTTACCGGTTTTACCCTCTTTGCGCCGCACGTGTTCGTTTTCGTACCGAATCCCTTTGCCTTTATACGGTTCGGGCTTACGGACGGCGCGAATTTTGGCGGCCACAGCACCGACCAATTCTTTGTCAATACCTTTGACGACGATTTTGGTGTTTTCCGGCACTTCAAATTCGATGCCCGGGTCCGGCACGATTTCCACCGGATGCGAATAACCGACGTTCAACACCAATTTGTTGCCCGATTTGCTCGCCCGGTACCCAACCCCCACCAGTTCCAACCGTTTTTCATAACCGTTGGTTACGCCGTCCACCATGTTGGCGATGATGGTGCGGGTGGTACCGTGCAACGCCCGATGTTCTTTCTTATCGGAAGGCCGTTCCACGCGAATTTGATTGTTTTCGATGGTCACTTTCATGGCTGGATGCAACGTTCGGCTCAATTGCCCTTTTGGCCCTTTGACCGATATCTCGTTCCCGTTCAGCGTCACTTCCACACCAGCGGGTATATCAATCGGTTTTCTACCGATCCGGGACATGTCTGCACCTCCTTTGCCGCTCATTACCAGATGTAACAGATCACTTCGCCGCCAACGCCGGCCCGGCGCGCTTCTTTATCGGTCATGACGCCTTTTGACGTGGAAATGATGGCAATCCCCAGCCCCCGCAACACCCGGGGCAACTCTTCGTGTTTGGCATACACCCGCAGACCGGGTTTGCTGATGCGCTTCAGTCCCGTAATGACTGGCTCATTGTTGGGTCCATACTTGAGGAAGAGGCGGATGATTCCTTGTTTGCCGTCGTCGATATATTCCGCGTCCTTGATGAACCCTTCCGCTTTCAAAATCTCGGCAATTTGCCGTTTCATCTTCGATGCCGGGATCTCCACCTTTTCATGACGTACGGCAATGGCGTTGCGAATGCGCGTCAGCATATCGGCAATCGGATCACTCATCGACATGCTTACCCCTCCTTTCACAAACTGTCGATTACCAGCTGGCTTTTCTTACGCCGGGGAGTTGTCCTTTGTAAGCCAGTTCGCGGAAACAAATCCGGCACAGTCGGAACTTACGCAACACGGCATGGGGCCGGCCGCACCGTTCACAGCGCGTGTATTCCCGCACTTTGAATTTTTGTTTCCGTTTTTGTTTGGCGATCATCGACTTTTTCGCCACGTCATCCACCCTCCTTTACCAGCATCCCATCTTCCATCCGGTGGACAGTTGCGTCAAAACCCGTCAGCGTGCAAAAGGCATGCCCAGTTCCGCCAGCAGTTCCTTCGCTTCTTCGTCCGTCTTGGCGGTTGTGACGATGACAACGTCCATACCGCGAATTTTATCGATTTTGTCGTAGTCGATTTCCGGAAAGATGAGCTGTTCCCGCAAGCCCAAGGTGTAATTGCCCCGTCCGTCAAACGATTTGTCCGACACGCCGCGGAAGTCCCGCACCCGAGGCAGCGCCACGTGGAACAGTTTGTCCAGGAAATAGTACATCCGGTCGCCCCGCAGTGTCACTTTCACGCCAATGGGCATCCCCTTACGGATTTTGAAGCCAGCGATGGACTTTTTCGCCCGCGTGACCACCGGCTTTTGCCCGGTAATGAGCTGCAAGTCTTCCATGGCGCTGTCGATGGCCTTGGCGTTGGTGGCTCCTTCGCCGACGCCCATGTTGATGACGACTTTTTCGATCTTCGGTGCTTGCATCACCGACTTGTAGTTGAATTTTTTCATCAAATTGGGAACGACGACGTTCCGGTATTTTTCCTTCAGTCTTGGTGCCATTCAAACTTCCCCCTTTCTTGCGCCCGCAACCGGCTTATTTGTCCAAGGGCTCACCGGATTTTTTAGCAATGCGCACTTTTTTTCCGTTCGGCAACACTTTGTACCCGACCCGCGTCGGCTCGCCCGTTTTCGGATCCAACGGCATCACGTTGGAAACGTGGATCGGCGCTTCTTGTTCGATAATGCCCCCTTGCGGGTTGGCTTGCGACGGTTTGGTGTGCTTTTTGACCAAGTTCACGCCTTCCACCAAGACCCGTTGTTTCTTGGGAAACGCCTTTAAGATGCGCCCGGTTTTCCCTTTGTCTTTGCCGGCGATGACTTTGACCATGTCCCCTGTCTTGACGTGCATCCGCCACACCTCCTTATGGCCTAGACTGGGCTTAAATGACTTCCGGCGCCAGCGAAATGATTTTCATGAAGTTTTTATCCCGCAACTCACGGGCGACCGGGCCGAAAATCCGGGTTCCCCGCGGGCTTTTATCGTCCCGAATAATCACCGCGGCGTTTTCGTCAAACCGGATATACGAACCGTCTGGACGCCGAACGCCCCGCACCGACCGGACGACGACCGCTTTCACGACGTCCCCTTTCTTGACAACCCCGCCGGGCGTTGCATCCTTGACCGAGCACACAATGATATCGCCGATGTTGGCCGTCCGTTTTCCGGAAGCACCGATAACCCGGATGCACATCAGTTCCTTCGCCCCGGTGTTGTCCGCCACTTTGAGCCGGGTTTGCGGCTGAATCATCGGTATCCCTCCTTTGAGCTCAGTGACGTCCGCATGTTGCGTTCAAAATCCAACGTCACACAGTGACCGATTTTTCGATGATTTCCACCAGACGCCACCGTTTTTCCTTGGACAGCGGCCGTGTTTCCATGATCCGCACCAAATCGCCTTCCTTGGCTTCATTGTGTTCATCGTGGGCTTTGTACTTTTTCGTGTAACGAATCCGCTTGTTGTACAGCGGGTGCCGTTTGTACGTTTCGACACTGACGACGATGGTTTTATCCATCTTGTCGCTGACGACCCGTCCGACCAATTCTTTGCGGCGATTGCGCGTTTCAGCCACGAATGCCCCTCCTTTCTGGTTTCGGCTTAACGAATGCCGAGTTCCCGTTCTCTCAAAATAGTCTTAGCCCGGGCAATGTCTTTTTTCACTTGCCGCAGACGCGCCGGATTGTCCAGCTGTCCGGTTGCCAATTGAAACCGCAGGTTGAACAGCTCTTCTTTCAACTTTTTCACGTGCTGTTCCAACTCGTTGGTGGCCATGTTCCGCAATTCACTTGCTTTCATTTGCCTCACCACCTATTTCACTGCGTTTGACAAACCGGGTTTTGATCGGCAGTTTGTGGGATGCCAAGCGCATGGCTTCCCGCGCCACTTCTTCTCGAACGCCGCCGATTTCAAACAAGATCTTGCCAGGCTTGACCACGGCGACCCAATGCTCTGGCGATCCCTTGCCGCTTCCCATCCGCACTTCCAAGGGTTTGGCGGTCACCGGCTTGGACGGAAAAATCTTGATCCACACTTTTCCGCCCCGACGCATATACCGGGTCATGGCAATCCGCGCCGCTTCAATTTGCCGGTTTGTGATCCAGGCCGGCTCCAACGCTTGCAATCCGTACTCGCCAAAGGTCACTTCCGTACCGCCTTTGGCTCTCCCTTTCATCCGGCCACGCTGTTCTTTGCGGTATTTGACTTTTTTGGGCATTAACATCGATAAGACCCCCTTCCCCGCTCAGCTCTCGCTTTTATTGCCGTCTTTATTGCCGTCGTTTTTGCCGCGCGCCTTTTTCGGCAACACATCTCCTTTATAAATCCACACTTTCACGCCGATGCGTCCGTACGTCGTATGGGCTTCCGCCGTGCCGTAATCGATGTCGGCCCGAAGCGTGTGCAGAGGCACCGTTCCCTCACTGTAGCCTTCACTGCGGGCAATTTCCGCACCGCCCAAGCGGCCGCTGACAATGGTCCGAACGCCTTTGGCGCCAGCCCGCAACGCCCGCTGAATGGCTTGTTTCATCGCCCGCCGGAAAGACACGCGCCGCTCCAGCTGCTGGGCAATGGATTCGGCCACCAGCGTGGCATCCAGCTCCGGTTGTTTCACTTCTTGAATGTTGATGTGCACTTGTTTGTTGGTCATTTTCGTCAAGGCCACCCGCAAGTTTTCCACCTCGGAACCGCCCTTGCCGATGACCATGCCCGGTTTGGCGGTGTGAATCGTCACGTTGACGCGGTTGGCAGCCCGTTCGATCTCGATTTTGGAAATGCCCGCTTCGTACAGCCGTTTCTTCAAGTAATTGCGAATTTTGAGGTCTTCATGCAACAGGTCGGCATAGTCTTTTTCCGCATACCAGCGAGACTCCCAGTCGCGGATGATGCCCAGACGCAAACCGTTCGGGTTTACCTTTTGACCCAAATGTTACCCCTCCTTCTTCTCGCTGACGACGACCGTGATGTGGCTGGTCCGTTTGTTGATGCGGTTGGCCATTCCTCGGGAGCGGGGAATGAACCGTTTCAACGTCGGGCCTTCGTCGACGTAAATTTTGGAGATGTACAAGTTGTTCGGGTTCATGTTGTAATTGTGCATCGCATTGGCGATAGCCGAATTGAGCACTTTCTCCACGATCGGCGAAGCCGCTTTGGGGGTGTGCCGCAAAATGGCCAGCGCTTCACCCACCCGTTTGCCCCGGATCAAGTCGACCACCAAGCGCGCTTTCCGCGGCGAGATGCGCACATAACGGGCAACGGCACGGGCTTCGGTCACGGCCGGTTTTTCCGCCGTCGTTTCTACCTTCTCTGCCATGGGCATGTACCTCCTTTCACGCATCTAAACCTTATCTAACCTTATCTGACCTTACTCCTTGCCGGTTTTCCGATCGTCGCCGGCGTGTCCGCGAAACGTCCGTGTCGGCACAAATTCTCCCAGTTTGTGCCCCACCATGTCTTCCGTGACGTACACCGGCACATGTTTGCGTCCGTCATAAACGGCAAACGTATGACCGACAAATTCAGGGAAAATGGTCGAACGACGAGACCACGTTTTGATGACCCGTTTTTCGTTCTTTTCGTTCAGTTCCCGTACTTTTTTCATCAGATGTTCATCGACAAAAGGGCCTTTTTTCAAGCTGCGTCCCATGGGCATACCCTCCTTTCACTCGGCTGATTCTCGCGCATCCAAGGTAGATCAAAACAAGACCACCCATTCCGTCCAGCGACCCGCGTCTTTGAGCAGGCCCCAACGACGGCTTCCTGCTGCTTTGCGTCAGCCGTTCCGACGGCGAATGATGTACTTGTCGGAAGGATGGTTTTTCTTCCGGGTTTTGTATCCCAAGGTCGGTTTCCCCCATGGCGTCACCGGGGTTTTGCGACCAATAGGCGCCTTACCTTCGCCACCGCCGTGCGGGTGATCGCTCGGGTTCATCGCCGATCCCCGAACCGCCGGCCGCCGACCCAACCAACGGGCCCGACCCGCTTTTCCGATCCGGATGTTTTCGTGATCGACGTTCCCCACCTTACCGATGGTCGCCCGGCAATCAGCATGGAGATAACGCATTTCTCCCGACTTCAAACGGACGATGACTTTGTCGCCTTCTTTCCCCAGCAATTGCGCTTCCGCGCCGGCAGCCCGCACCAGTTGGCCGCCTTTGCCGGGTCTCATCTCGATGTTGTGGATGATGGTTCCCACCGGGATGTATTTCATCGGCAACGCATTACCCACTTTAATATCCGCGTCCGGTCCGGACATAACCGTATCGCCGACTTTCAAACCGAGCGGCGCCAAGATGTACCGCTTTTCGCCATCGGCATAATGAATGAGCGCAATATTGGCGGAACGGTTCGGATCGTATTCAATTGTAGCAACGCGTCCGGGAATGCCATCCTTGTCACGCTTAAAATCGATGATCCGGTAAAGGCGTTTGTGTCCGCCGCCTTGATGCCGGACGGTGATTCGCCCTTGGTTGTTGCGGCCCGCTTTTTTCGGCAGCGGTTCCAGCAAGCTCTTTTCCGGCTTGTCGGTGGTGATTTCTTCAAACGTGGACACCGACATATTCCGCCGGCCGGGCGAGGTGGGTTTGTACACTTTAACGCCCATCAAACTCCCTCCTCGTGTTTCGCTTCCATTTCAGCTTACACATCAAACATTTCGATTTTCTTGCTGTCCGGGGTCAAGGTGACAATGGCTTTTTTCCACTCTTTCGTATAACCGCTGTAACGACCGTAATTTTTCGGCTTCCGCGGCACGATGGCGGTATTCACCTTTTTCACTTTGACACCGAAAATCTGCTCGATGGCCTGTTTGATCTCCGTCTTGTTCGCCCGTTTATCAACCTCGAACACGTACTTGTTCATCTCTTGCAAGTCCGTGCTCCGTTCGGTAATGATCGGACGAATGATAATGTCGTACGGCGTTTTCATCCTCCCAGCACCTCCCCTACCTTGACCGCAGCTTCTTTGGTCAGGATGAGCTGGTCGTGATACAGGACATCCACCACGTTGATGCCATCAATGCCGACGACTTTCACGCCGGGAATGTTCCGGGCCGACAAGATCAAGTTCTTATCGGGATTTTCGCTGACGAACAGCGCTTTTTTGTTCAAATTCAAGTTTTTCAACACATTGACCATGTCTTTCGTGCGGGGACGATCCAGCTTCAATTCTTCCAACACCAGACATTGGTTATCCCGCACTTTGACCGACAGGGCCGACTTCATGGCCAACCGACGGGCCTTTTTCGGCATCTTGATGGCGTAACTGCGCGGCATCGGACCGAAGACCGTACCACCGCCAACCCAAATCGGCGAGCGAATGCTGCCGTGCCGTGCGCGACCGGTTCCTTTTTGCCGCCACGGTTTTTTGCCGCCGCCGCGAACCAAGGCGCGGTTTTTGGTGGCATGCGTACCTAGACGACGTCCCGCCAAATGCCGGACGACCGCTTGGTGCATCACGTGTTCGTTGGGCTCGATACCAAATACGTCATCCCGCAATTCGAATTCGCCCACCCGTGTTCCATCCATCCTGTACAATCCGACCTTCGCCATCAGTTGTCCCCCCTTCTATGCCGGTGTCACGCTTTGGCTTGCTGTTTTTGCACTCGCTGTTTTTGCACTTGTTTGATGGCACTTTTAATGATCAAATACGATTTCCGAATACCTGGCACCGAACCTTTGACCAAGAGCAAGTTTTTTTCCGGAATGACTTTGATAACTTCCAAGTTTTGGATGGTCACCCGTTCGCCGCCCATCCGTCCCGGCAACGTTTGACCTTTGAACACCCGGTTGGGCTCAATGGAACCTAACGATCCGGGACGACGGTGATATTTCGAACCGTGGGACATGGGACCCCGGGCTTGGTTGTGCCGCTTGATGGCACCGGTAAACCCTTTCCCTTTCGACGTACCGGTGACGTCCACCAGTTCGCCTTCGGAAAAAATGTCGACTTTGATCTCTTGCCCCAGTTCATACTGATCGAGATCGACGTCGCGGATTTCACGGATGAACCGTTTCGGCCCCGTTCCCGCTTTCGCGGCGTGCCCTTTTTCCGGCTTGTTGGCCCGATGTTCTTTTTTATCCTCAAAACCGAGCTGAATTGCCGTATAGCCGTCGGTTTCCGGCGTCTTCTTCTGCAAAACGACACACGGTCCCGCCTGGATGACCGTCACTGGGACGACCCGCCCGTCTTCGAGAAACACCTGGGTCATACCCAGCTTTTTGCCCAAAATGCCTTTCATCATCGCGTCTCACCTCCGTAAAGCCGGCTCGCATTACAATTTGATCTCAATGTCCACACCTGACGGCAAATCCAACCGCATCAGCGCATCAACCGTCTGCGGCGTCGGGTTGATGATGTCGATCAGCCGTTTGTGGGTACGCATCTCAAACTGTTCCCGCGAATCTTTATATTTGTGGACTGCCCGCAAAATGGTGATGATCGTCTTTTCCGTCGGCAACGGAATCGGCCCCGATACTTTCGCTCCCGAACGTTTGGCCGTCTCCACAATTTTCTCCGCCGATTGATCCAGCACTTGATGGTCGTATGCTTTCAAGCGGATGCGGATTTTTTGTTTCGCCACAGCTTGCCCTCCTTTGCGCCCATTTTAAAAACGGACATACTCAGCGGAAATTCCCCGCACGCCCATGACAAAGCACCCGGGCGTGTCGGCAACCTCCCGCTTCATCGCCTGTCGCAAAGACCAACATTCAACATTATATCGGAAGTGATAGGCCGGCGCAAGCAACGTTTCCCGCCGCCACTGCCCATGCACACCGGGCGTGCCATGCCTAATCTGTCAGAACCACAAAAGAGCACCAGCGGCGGCTGGTGCTCTTTTGCAATTTTTTGTTCCGGATGGTCGATTACGCTTCGATTTTGGTCACAACGCCCGCACCGACCGTCCGGCCGCCTTCGCGAATCGCGAAACGGGTTCCTTCTTCAATTGCGATCGGCGCAATCAATTCCACGGTCAGCGTGACGTTGTCGCCCGGCATGACCATTTCGGTACCTTCCGGCAATTGCACAACACCAGTGACGTCGGTGGTGCGGAAGTAGAACTGCGGACGATAACCGTTAAAGAACGGAGTGTGCCGTCCTCCCTCTTCTTTCGTCAGGACGTACACTTCGCATTGGAATTTGGTGTGCGGTTGAATGCTTCCCGGTTTCACGATCACTTGACCGCGTTGCACTTCTTTGCGATCAATGCCCCGCAGCAACACACCGATGTTGTCGCCAGCTTGCGCTTCGTCCAACATCTTGCGGAACATTTCTACGCCGGTCACGACCGTTTTCTTGATTTCGTCGGCGAGACCGACAATTTCCACTTCGTCGCCCACTTTCACGGTTCCGCGTTCCACCCGACCCGTGGCAACGGTACCGCGACCGGTAATGGAGAAGACGTCTTCCACCGGCATCATGAACGGTTTGTCGATTTCCCGCTCCGGCGTCGGGATGTAGTTGTCCACCGCATCCATCAATTCAATGATTTTTTGACCCCATTCGCCCGTCGGATCTTCCAGGGCTTTCAGAGCCGAACCGCGAATGACAGGAATTTCGTCGCCCGGGAATTCGTATTCGCTGAGCAGATCCCGCACTTCCATTTCAACCAGTTCCAGCAGCTCTTCGTCGTCCACCATGTCGCATTTGTTCAGGAAGACGACAATGTACGGCACGCCCACTTGACGGGCCAACAGAATATGTTCGCGGGTTTGCGGCATCGGACCGTCGGCAGCGGACACGACCAGAATCGCGCCGTCCATTTGCGCCGCACCGGTGATCATGTTTTTCACGTAGTCGGCGTGACCCGGGCAGTCCACGTGCGCATAGTGCCGTTTGTCCGTTTCATATTCCACGTGAGATGTGCTGATGGTAATACCCCGTTCCCGTTCTTCCGGCGCTTTGTCAATTTGGTCGTAAGACGTCGCTTGGGCTTTACCTTGTTGCGCCAACACCGTGGTGATGGCCGCCGTCAAGGTCGTTTTCCCGTGGTCGACGTGGCCAATGGTTCCAATGTTGACGTGCGGTTTCGTGCGCTCGAATTTTTCTTTCGCCATGGTTCATTTCCTCCTTACTTTCCTCAAATATTTTTGCAAAGATTTATCACCTAAGTTGTGGGAGCATACCAAATTGAATCGCCGGGTAAAGGAGCTTAGGCTCCTTTACTTTTGGCGACAATTCCATCCGCAATGCTCTTCGGAACTTCTTCGTAATGGTCAAACTGCATGACGTACGTTCCCCGGCCTTGCGTCATGGAGCGCAACGACGTGGCGTAACCAAACATTTCGGCCAGCGGAACATAGGCGCGAATGACCTGGGCGTTCCCCCGGGCTTCCATCCCTTCGATGCGGCCACGGCGGGAGTTGATGTCGCCCATGATGTCGCCCATATACTCTTCCGGAACCGTCACTTCCACTTTCATCACCGGTTCCAAAAGGACGGGGTCACATTTTTCCGCCGCCGCTTTCAAGGCCATGGAAGCGGCGATTTTAAACGCCATTTCTGACGAGTCCACTTCGTGATAAGAACCGTCCACCAGCTTGGCTTTCAGGTCAATCACCGGATACCCGGCCAACAGGCCGTTTTGCATCGCTTCCTCAAGCCCGGCTTGCACAGCGGGGACGTATTCCTTCGGAACGACACCGCCGACAATGTGGTTTTCAAACACAAACCCTTGTCCACGTTCCAGCGGCTCGAATTCGATCCACACGTGACCGTATTGCCCGCGGCCACCGGACTGCCGGATGAATTTGCCTTCCACTTTGGCCGGTTTGCGAATGGTCTCTTTGTACGCCACTTGCGGTTTGCCGACGTTGGCTTCCACCTTGAACTCCCGGCGGAGCCGGTCGACGATGATCTCCAGATGCAGTTCGCCCATCCCGGCGATGATGGTTTGTCCCGTCTCTTCGTCGGTATGGGTCCGGAAGGTCGGATCCTCTTCGGCCAGCTTGGACAAGGCCAGTCCGAGCTTGTCTTGGTCGGCCTTCGTCTTCGGCTCGATGGCAACGGAAATGACCGGATCCGGGAATTCCATCGATTCAAGAATGATGGGCGCTTTTTCGTCACACAGCGTATCGCCGGTGGTCGTATCTTTCAAACCGACAGCCGCCGCGATGTCGCCGGCGTACACCGTGTCAATCTCTTCCCGGTGATTGGCGTGCATTTGCAACAGCCGACCGATCCGTTCCCGTTTGCCTTTTGTGGAGTTGAGCACGTACGTGCCGGAATTGAGCGTTCCGGAATAGACGCGGAAGTAGGTCAGTTTTCCGACGTACGGATCGCTCATCAGTTTGAACGCCAAGGCTGCAAACGGCTCGTTGTCGTCGGGATGCCGTTCGGCTTCTTCGCCGTCGGGCGTCACCCCTTTGACGGTGGCGACATCCAGCGGCGACGGCAAGTAATCGACAATGGCGTCGAGCAAGAGCTGCACGCCTTTGTTTTTATAGGAAGAGCCGCAGAGGACGGGAATGAGGGAAACCTCAATGGTCCCTTTGCGCAGGCCCCGTTTGATCTCTTCTTCCGTCAACTCTTCGCCTTCCAGGTATTTCATCATCAATTCTTCATCGACTTCGGCCACGGCTTCCAGCAGTTTGGCCCGGTATTCTTCGGCCTGGGCTTGCATGTCCGCCGGGATGTCGGTGACCTCGATTTCTCGGCCGAGATCGTCTTTGTAGAAGTACGCCTTCATGGTCACCAAGTCGATGATGCCGGTGAACGTGTCTTCCGCGCCAATGGGCAGTTGAATGGCCACCGGATTGGCCTGCAGCCGAGTTCGGATGGTCTCCATGGCGGCGAAAAAGTCGGCGCCGATGGTGTCCATCTTGTTCATGTAGGCAATGCGCGGCACGCCGTATTTGTCCGCTTGACGCCATACGGTTTCCGACTGGGGCTCCACGCCGGCTTTGGCATCAAACACCGCCACGGCTCCGTCCAGGACCCGCAAGGAGCGTTCGACCTCTACGGTAAAGTCAACGTGACCCGGAGTATCAATGATGTTGATGCGATGCCCCTTCCATTGGCACGTCGTCGCCGCCGAGGTGATGGTAATCCCCCGTTCTTGCTCTTGCTCCATCCAGTCCATGGTCGCGGCGCCTTCGTGGGTTTCCCCGATTTTATACACCCGGCCGGTGTAAAACAGGATGCGCTCGGTGGTGGTGGTTTTCCCGGCGTCGATGTGCGCCATGATGCCGATATTCCTGGTGTTTTGCAAGGAAAATGCCCTTGCCACGTGCTATCTTCTCCTTTCGCTTCCGTATGGGTATCGGAGCCAGTCTTACCAGCGATAATGCGCAAACGCCTTGTTCGCTTCCGCCATTTTGTGGGTATCTTCTTTCTTCTTCACCGCGCCACCCGTATTGTTGGCGGCGTCGATGATCTCGGCGGCCAGGCGTTCCTGCATCGTCCGTTCACTCCGCAACCGGGCATACGTCACCAGCCAGCGCAATCCCAACGTCTGCCGGCGTTCGGGTTTCACTTCCACCGGCACTTGATAGTTGGCACCCCCGACCCGGCGGGGCCGCACTTCCAACACAGGCATGACGTTTTTGAGCGCCTGTTCCAACACTTCCAACGGATCCTGGTTCGTCCGTTGACGGATGATCTCGAACGCATCGTACAAAATGCGTTGCGCCAAGCTCTTCTTGCCGTCTCTCATGATGTGGTTGATGAGTTTGGCCACCAATTTGCTGTTGTAAATCGGATCGGGATCGATTTCTCTGCGCGGAACCGGTCCTCTTCTCGGCATCCATTCACCCTCCTTCCCTGACCATTATTCGGACTCACGTTTCAACAGATCAACTTTTCAACAAGCTTCCATAAGCTTATTTTTTGTCTTTCGGCTTTTTGGCACCGTACTTGGAACGGCCTTGCATCCGGTTTTGCACACCGGCCGCATCCAACGCGCCCCGCACAATATGGTAACGGACCCCCGGCAAATCTTTCACCCGGCCGCCCCGCACCAACACGACGCTGTGCTCTTGCAGGTTGTGGCCAATGCCGGGAATATACGCCGTCACTTCAATGCCGTTGGACAAGCGCACCCGGGCATACTTCCGCAACGCGGAGTTCGGTTTTTTCGGGGTCATCGTCCCGACCCGGGTACACACCCCCCGTTTTTGCGGCGAAGGCACATCCACCAGCACTTTCTTGAAGCTGTTGTACCCTTTCAGCAGCGCCGGAGACTTGGATTTCCGGATTTTCGCCTGGCGGCCTTTACGGACCAACTGGTTGATTGTCGGCACGCGCTTCACCTCCTCATGACGTCTTCGCCCGCCCGCCATTGTGGTCTTTTTCCAAGCCCACAGATCCAGGCGGTTCATTTTCAGGACACAGGAAACAGTTCATGGGCACAGAAAATCCGAGGCAACGGGCCGGTCTCCCGCCCTTGCCCCAGATTTATCCAATGACCGCCACTGCCGATGCGCCGACATCGATGCCACACGCGGCTCCCAACTCCCGCATGGTCTCGACATACGTAATCGGCAGGCCGGCTTCCTGGCACAGTTCGATGACTCTCGCCACCACGCGATGCTCCGCATCGCGGGCGATGAACACTTCTTTTGCGCGACCCTGCTCAATTGCTTTGGCCGTCTGCTTGACGCCGACGACAAACTGATCTGCCTTGGTCAGTTTCCGCATCGGACACGATCAGCCTCCAAAGCATGGCATCATCGCATACTTTGTTAGTGTAGCATCCAGGTTGGGAGGGTGTCAACTACCCCCTCCCTCACACCTGAACTCCCACTTTTTGATCCGGCTGTTCGTTCGTTTCCGCCGCCGTCTCCGTTCCGGCCTCCGGCTGTTCTTGACGGCCTTCGTCGGCAGGTTTCACTTCCACTTTCCGGTAGCGCGCCATCCCGGTTCCCGCCGGAATGAGCTTGCCGATAATGACGTTTTCTTTCAAGCCGATCAGGCGGTCCACTTTTCCTTTGATGGCGGCTTCCGTCAACACGCGGGTCGTTTCTTGGAAGGAAGCGGCCGACAAGAACGAGTCGGTTTCCAGCGACGCCTTCGTAATCCCCAGGAGCACCGGCCGTCCCACTGCCGGTTCTTTCCCGTTGGCAAAGGCTTGTTTGTTTTCTTCTTCAAACGTGTGCAGTTCCACAACGGAGCCCGGCAACAGTTTCGTGTCGCCGGCGTGAAGGACCCGGACTTTGCGCAACATTTGCCGGATCATGACTTCGATGTGCTTGTCGTTGATTTCGACCCCTTGCAGCCGGTACACCCGCTGCACTTCTTTCAAAAGATATTGCTGAACGGCCTGCACGCCGTTAATTTTGAGGATTTCTTTCGGATCAACCGGACCTTCCGTCAATTCTTGTCCCGGTACAACCGTCTGTCCTGGGGAGACTTTCAAGCGGGACCCGTAAGAGACGGTGTACACTTTCGTCTCCGTCTCCCCGACGATTTCGATTTCCCGGCCGTCCCGGACTTCCCGAATGTCTTGGACGACGCCGCCGATTTCGGTCACCGTAGCTTGCCCTTTCGGATTACGGGCTTCAAACAGCTCCTGCACCCGCGGCAAACCTTGCGTGATGTCGTCACCGGCCACACCACCGCTGTGGAACGTCCGCATGGTCAACTGGGTCCCAGGCTCACCGATGGACTGGGCCGCGATGATGCCGACGGCTTCGCCAATTTCTACTTGCGTGCCCGTGGCCAAGTTGCGGCCATAACACAGTTTACACACCCCGTGGTGGCTGCGGCAAGTGAGCACCGAACGAATGTACACTTTTTCGATGCCCAGCTCCACGATTTTCTCGGCCACTTCTTCCGTGATCATCTCGTTCCGGCGAACGATGATTTCGCCGGTTTCCGGATGCTTGATGGTCTGGAAGCTGATGCGTCCGACAATCCGATCGTACAAGCTCTCGATGAGCTCCCGGCCTTCCCAGATGGCGGAAACCCAAATGCCGCGATCGGTGCCGCAGTCTTCCTCCCGCACGATGACGTCTTGGGCCACGTCTACCAGACGCCGCGTCAAGTAACCCGAGTCAGCCGTCCGCAAGGCGGTGTCTGCCAACCCTTTGCGGGCACCGTGGGTGGAAATGAAGTACTCCAACACCGTCAAGCCTTCCCGGAAGTTGGACTTGATGGGCATTTCGATGATTCGCCCCGACGGGTTGGCCATCAGCCCCCGCATCCCGGCCAGCTGGGTAATTTGCGACACGCTGCCCCGGGCACCGGAGTGGGCCATCATGTAAATGGAGTTGTCTTTCCCCATCGTCTGCATCAATTTTTCCGTCAGTTCATCCTTGGCCTTGCTCCAGATGGAGATGACCCGGTTGTACCGCTCTTCTTCGGTGATCAGCCCGCGCCGGTACTGCCGGAGCACCCGTTCCACATCGGCTTCCGCTTTCGCCAAGATCTCCTTCTTGGCTTCCGGAACGATGATGTCCGACACAGCGATGGTCAAGCCCGCTTTCGTGGAATAACGGAAGCCCAGTTCTTTGATGCGGTCGAGCATAATGGCGGTTTGGGTCGTACCGAAGCGGCGGAACACTTCAGCGATAATGCGACCGAGGAAGCTCTTTTTCACCGCTTCGACATCCGGCAGTGTCTTGACGTACTCCCGCACGTTGACGCCTTTTTCGTAAATGAAATATTCCTCCGGCACGCCTTTCGTCAAGTTGTCATTCGTCGGCACGTTGATGTACGGCAGGTCCGCCGGGAACACCTCGTTGAAGATGAGCTTGCCGACGGTGGTGACCAACAGCGCTTTTTGTTGTTTTTCGGTAAACGACGTTTTACCGAGGCTGCGCACCGGCACGACGATGCGGGCGTGCAAGTCAATGTAGCCGTTGTCGTAAGCGGCCATGGCTTCGGCCGGATCGGCAAACACTTTCCCCTCGCCCCGGGCACCGGGAATTTCCAAGGTCAAATAATAGCAACCCAAGACCATGTCTTGCGACGGGGTCACGACCGGCTTGCCGTCTTTCGGGTTGAGAATGTTGTGGGCCGCCAGCATCAACAGGCGCGCTTCGGCTTGGGCTTCTGCCGACAGCGGCACGTGAATGGCCATTTGGTCACCGTCGAAGTCGGCGTTGTACGCCGTACAGACCAAAGGATGGAGCCGAATCGCCCGCCCTTCCACCAACACCGGTTCAAAGGCTTGAATCCCCAGACGGTGCAACGTCGGCGCCCGGTTTAAGAGCACCGGGTGTTCCTTGATGACATCTTCCAGCACGTCCCATACTTC
>PKQY01000029.1 GCA_017577895.1 Bacillota bacterium | reverse complement strand
GGGTAGGAGTCTATTTTTTTACTGATCTTGTTCAATCCACGTTGTTTTTTCAGTGAAAGGAATGCGGCTGGGTGTGGGTGGTTGCACCTCCGGATATCCGACATAGATTAAGCCCAGCAACATTTCCCGTTCGTTTAAGCCCAACCGTTTTTTCATTTTCGGATGGTAGACGGGTGCGCCGGTCCGGCAGATGGCCCCGAGCCCAAGGGCGTGGGCGGCCAGCAGCATGTTTTGGATGGCCATGTAGACGGCGCCGTATTCTTCCAGTTCGACCACTTTGGGTTGATCGGACGGGGTGGCCACGACGGCAATGACGACGGGAGCGCGAAATGCCTTGGCGATATGTTTTTGCAAAAATTCCTCTCCTTCGGTTTCATCCATGCCGGGGGCGACTTCTTTGGCCACATCGGCATACGCTTGGCCCAACACGTTGCGGCCTTCACCCGTAAAGACGATGAACCGCCACGGTTCGGTCCGATAGTGATTGGGTGCCCACGTGGCCGCCTCCAGCAGTTTTTCGATCAATTTTTTGTCTATCGGGTCCGGTTTGACTTTGCCGATGCTTCGGCGATTTTGTATCGCTTCAAAGACGTCCATGTTTATCCATCCTCCTTCTGGCTAGAGTATAGCTTACCTTGTTGCATCGTCCAAGCAGAGGAGCGTTCTGCAAACATACGTGCACTTTAAAATGATAGAATTTTCTGTGTAATAAATTCCACTCAAGAAACCCCGTTTTCCCTTTTTTCCGTTTACTCCATTAAAAATGGACGCTTCATCCTCGCCATTTTGTGTTCCTGCACTATCTACAAGCCATTCCTAATTCCATACTTAATGGTCGAATCCAACTTCGATTGGGGGGAGTCCATGGCCAGTTGGTCGCAAGAGTTTGCCGAAGCGGTGCGGTTGCACCATCTCGGCGTGGAAGGAGACAAGGCAGCGGTCCAAAAGGCTTATGCCTTGCTGGATAAATTGCGACAACAAGTGAATGACAACTTGGTCCACGCCTATTACGGCAGCGTCTTAACGTTGGTCGGGCGGGATGCCATCAACCCGACGGAACGGGTGCAAAAGGCGTTGCAAGGGGTCAAAATTTTGAACGAAGCGGTGGCCAAAGAGCCGAACAACGTCGAAATCCGTCTTTTGCGCGGTTTTGTCTGCAACCGGTTGCCGAAAGTGTATTTTCACCGGACAGCCACCGCCGTAGAAGATTTCAATCACGTTCTGGCGTTGGATGCCAAGAAGCATCTGTTGTCCAAAGAGTTGTATTGGAAAGTGCTGTTTGAACTGGGAGATGCCTACAAAAAACTCGGGCAACACGAACAAGCGAAAGCCGTCTGGAGCCGGTTAAAATCCCAGACCAGCCGTTATGACCAGGAATTGAGAAAACACGGCTTTTAACGTCAGGAGGCCACAGGGATGAAAGTTGCCAGAAAGAGATACCGACAACGAACCGCAGTGGCAAAACCGGCCCAAAAGACCCGGGCCAAGGTCCGGTCGACGCGAAGAAGAACTTCTTTGTCCGTCGCTGACGACCGGGCGTGGCAGAATGATGCTCCAGGCACACCGACGACATTGCCAGGAGAACCTGCATGGCGCACCCTGTTTGAAGAGGCATTGGTGCTGTACCAGCAAGGCGTCAACGGCGACGCGTCGGCTGTGCCGAAGGCGCTGGAACTGTTGGAACGGGTACGGGCTATGGTGCCGGACAACCACTTGGTCAAAGCGTATTACGGCGCCACTCTTGTCTTGACGGGACGGGATGCGCCGCAATCCAACACGCGTTTTCGCAACGTGCTCCGGGGATTGAAGATCCTCGACGAAGCGGTGGACGCCGCACCGAACGATGTGGAAATCCGTCTTTTGCGCGGTTTTGTCAACCGTCGCCTGCCGGAGCTGTATTTTCACCGCAATGCCATGGCTGCGGAAGACTTTGTCTTTGTCGCCGCTTCCTACGAGCAAGATAACAGCCTGCTACCGCAAGATTTGTACTGGCGTGCCCTGTATGAGGGGGGAGCGGCCTACAAGAAGCTGGAAAATTATGCGCAAGCCCAGCAACTGTGGAAAAAACTGCAGGAAACCACGACCGACGAACGGTACCAAGAACTGTTGAAGCGGGAGAAGAAAGTGTTGGACCGTTCACACAAAGAAGCGGCGGAAC
Source organism: Bacillota bacterium (assembly GCA_017577895.1). Classification (GTDB taxonomy): domain Bacteria; phylum Bacillota; class Bacilli; order ZCTH02-B2; family ZCTH02-B2; genus Bacillus_BB. The sequence goes on along the minus strand of PKQY01000029.1, from coordinate 21,256 downwards.
CAAAGGCGGGGTGGAAAAAACGCTGGGTCAAGGAAGTTCCCCAAGAAGGTTTGCAATATTACGAACAGGCGTTAGAAGGCGATCGGGAGGCCGCATTCAAAGCGTTTGACATCTTTTCCCAGGCCATGGAAAAACATCGGCGCAATCCGTTGGTGCAGGCCTATTATGCCGACTGCCTTTCCATGACCGGAAAATATCAGGAAGACGTGCCGGGCATGATCGGACTGACCATCCAGGCGATGAAGACGTACGACCGGCTGGTGGCTGATTATCCAGACAACGTTCAGCTGCGCCTGATGCGGGCTTATCACAGTTACCGGTTGCCGGAGACGTTTTTTCACCGCACTGCCACGGCCATTGAGGATTTTCTCGTGCTGACGGAACGTTATCGCGACGATTCGTCCATTCTGCCTGAACCGCTGTATTGGCAAATGCTGTTTGATCTGGGGGCTGCCTATGCCCGTTTGGGAATGGAGGAAGAAGCCCATCAAGTGTGGGCCCAATTGACGGAACAAAGCCCCGACCCGCGCTACAGAGAATTGGTGGAATCCCAAACAGCCGCCGAGATGCCCGATTTTTCCCAATGGAGCAAAGAAGAACTGTTCGCTGAAGGCAAACGGCTGCACGAGTTGGGAGTGGCGGGAAACCGGCGGGCGGCGTGGCAGGCTCGGGAATGTTGGCGTCTCGCCCATGAAACGTACCCGGGGGATATCCTCGCCCAAGCGTACTACGGCAGCGCCTTGGCCTTGACGGCGCGGGATGCGGTGGAGCCGGAACAAATCTTCCGCACGACGTATCACGGTTTGAATTTGTTGAACGAAGCGGTGGAACTGGAACCGGAAAACTTGGAAATCCGCATGTTGCGGGCTTTTGTGTTGAACGCGTTGCCCAGACCCTTTTTCCCATCCCGTCTGGCCAAAGAAGATTTCCAAGTGCTCAAGGAAGCATACGAACGAGACAACACCGTGTTTTCCCGAGAGCAATATGAACGCATCGTCCAGGCTTTGGAGCGGGCGCAAGAACGGGAGGGAACGCCGCTTTCCGGGATGGAAGGGCGGCTGAGTCCGCTCGTGCGACAATGGTTGGCCGGTAAGGCGATTCGAAGTGAGGTGATCCGCGATGAGCGAGATGAAACTCCCTGAGATGAACTCCCTGTTTGAGAAAAAAATTTTGTCCGTCGTCAAACCGCCGATTCTCGCCAAATATTTTTCCTCCGACACCATCTTCCCCGACCGGATGCAGGTGGAAACGCTGCTCGAGTACCAGTCGGAGTCGATCCGGGAGATTGTCCGGCTGGCGTATGAGAAGTCGCCTTTTTACAAAGCGAAAATGGAACAGGCCGGCGTGCATCCGGATGAGATTCAAGGTCTGGACGACTTGTCGAAATTGCCCTTTCTCACGAAAGATGAGCTGCGGGGCAAGCCTTGGGTGTTGTTGACGTGCGACAAGGCGGACATCTCCTTAGTGCAAGTGTCCACTGGCACCACCGGCGAAGAAGAAATTTACATCATGTACACGTGGGAGGACTACTACTTGCACGAATTGGCTCCCGGCTATCCGACGCTGTTTCCGGTGGAGAAGGGGGACGTCTGTCTGAATGCTCTGCCGTATGAAATGAGTTCGGCTGGTTTGGCCTTCCATAAGACTTTTTTGGAAGGCTGCCAGGCGACGGTCATACCGGCAGGCAAGGGCGGTGCTTATTCGACGCCGGAAAAAACCGTCAAGATGATGAAAGATTTGCGGCCCAACGTGGTCATTACAACGCCGTCCTGGTCGGTGACGCTGGCGGAAGCGGCGATGGCCCACGGTTTTGATTTGACGAGTCTGTCCTTGAAAAAGATGTGGCTGACGGGAGAAGGTTGTTCGCCGGCCTTCCGGGAACGGGTGGAGAAGATGTGGGGGACGACGGCCAATTTTTACTACGGTTCCCTGGAGTGTGGAGGCATCGGCATCGAGTGCGACGAACACAACGGCTACCACATTTTGATGGGTCACGCCGTGGTGGAAATCGTCGATCCGGAAACGGAAAAAGTGCTGGAGCCGGGCGAGATCGGCGAAATCGTCGTGTCGTTGCCCCAGCGTTACCACAGCCCCATCTTGCGTTATCGGACGAAGGACCTTGGCTACGTGGAAACCGATCCTTGTCCGTGCGGCTGCCCGCTGCCCCGGCTGTTTTTGCGGGGGCGGATGGTGGACCAGGTGGTGGTGCAAGGCATCGAGTTTTCCCCGTACTACCTGGAAGAAGTGTTGATGCGCATGCCGGAAGTCGGCAACTGGTACCATTTTGTGGTCCGTCCCGGCGGTTCCGACGTCTTGAAAGTGCGCTGCGAGTTGGCCGAAGGGGTAGAACCGTCGGAGCAATTGGCCGATTCCTTGGCCAGCCGCATGGAGTACGGCGTGGGGATTCCGTGCGTGTTTGAATTCGTGGAAAAAATGCCCCGGCCCCACGGCAAGACGGTCCGGGTGGTTTACGAATGACGGTCGACGACGTGTTTATATCGGCGACCCGGATGGCTGCCGCCATTCGGGCCAAAGAGGTGTCGTCCGAAGAACTGGTCCAGGCTCATCTTGAACGGATTGCCGAGGTCAATCCTCGCCTGAATGCCGTCGTGCAATGGGATGCCGAAGCGGCCCTCCGGCAGGCGCGCCGAGCCGATGAGTTGTTGTCCCAGGGAACGCTGCTCGGGCCGCTGCACGGGGTGCCCTTTACCGTCAAAGATGCCTTGGATACGGCAGGGCTGGTGGCCAGTGCCGGAACGTGCGGCCGCCGAGCGTACGTGCCCGAGGAGGATGCCACTGTCGTTGCCCGGCTGCGGTCCAGTGGTGCCATTCTCCTCGGGAAGACCAATGTGCCGGAATTGAGCCTCGTCTATGAGTGCGACAACTTGGTGTACGGCAGAACTTACAATCCCCATGATCTGAGCCGCACGCCGGGGGGCAGTTGCGGCGGCGAGGCGGCCATCATTGCGGCGGGAGGATCTCCCTTGGGGCTCGGCAGCGACGCCTGCGGCAGCATTCGCGTACCGGCCCACTATTGCGGCATCGCCGGCTACAAACCGACAAACGGGCTGGTGCCCGCCACGGGCCACTTTCCGCCGGCCGCCGGCACGCTGGCGCCGATATTGTCGGTTGGCCTTTTGGCGTGGCATGTGGAAGACTTTGCCACGGCGTTGCCCGTCATTGCCGGGGGCGACGGACGAGATCCGTCGGTGGTGCCCGTGGTCATAGGGCGACCTGAGGCAGTGGAATTGTGTCGGCTGCGACTGGCCTTTTTTACCGATGACGGGATCAGTCCGCCGACGGCGGAAACGGTGCAGGCGGTCCGCCGGTGTGCGGAGGCGCTGGCCGCCGCCGGCCTGTCGGTGCGGGAAGCAGTGCCCGAGGGGATAGAGCTTGCTTTTGACATCATGAACAGTTATTTGAGCGCCGACGGCGGGGTTTCTTTGGAAGGGTTGTTGGACATGGTCGGCACCGACACCCCCCATCCGTTGACGAAACGGTTGCTCGAGAGCATGCGAGCTTCAGCCATGACGACGGTCGAGTTTGGCGGCCTGATGGTCAGTTGGCATTTGTTCCGCAGCATGATGCTGTCGTTCATGGAACAGGTGGATGTCCTGCTCTGTCCCGTGGCGGCCAGTCCGGCCCTCCCTCACGGTGCTTCGTTGGATGCGGAACGGATGCGCGGGTTTGGTTATGCGATGGCGTTCAATTTGACCGGATGGCCCAGCGTGGTCGTTTGTGCCGGGCGCTCGGAGGAAGGGCTGCCCATTGGCGTGCAAGTGGTGGCGCGGCCATGGCGGGATGACGTGGCTCTGGCGGTGGCCGGTTATTTGCAACAAGTGTGCGGCGTGTCGGTGCGGCCAGCGTTCTAGCCGCTGTGGACAGTGCCGTGACAAAGCCGTTGAGTTTCGCCAAAGGAGGAGATGAACTTGATTGTCGACGGCCATGCCCATCTTTCGCCCACCGATTACGGGAATGTGGAAACGTATGTGGGCTTGTTGACACAAGAAGGGATTGACCAGGGGGTGGTCGTTCCGGGCGGCATGGTGGACGTGCGACGGATGACCGACTACATCACCGGCAAGCGGAAGCCGGACAATCCAATTCCTAACAACGACTATTTGCATCAATGTTGTCAGGCCGTACCGTCCCTTTATTGGTTTGCCTGCGTCAATCCCCACGATCCCGACGCCTTGGAGATGTTAGAACGGGAATTTCAGCGGGGCAGCAGCGGTCTGAAACTGTCTCCCATCACGCATCAGTTTTCCTTTGCCAGCAAAGCCGTGGAAGCGTTGGCGGACCTTTGCGGCCAGTATGGCCGTCCCGTGTACACCCATGTGCAATATTCCCCGGGTGCTTCCACCGCACGCTTGGCTGCCCTTGCCCGCAAATTCCCCAAGACGAATTTCATTCTCGGACACATGGGGTTTGGCCCGGCGGACCGGGAAGCCATGGAGGCGTGTCAGGAACTGGATAACTTATTCCTGGAAACGTCCTGTGGCAATTTCTTGTTCATTGATCAAGTGGTCAAGCGGGCGGGGGCCGACAAAGTCATTTTCGGTTCCGAGTTTCCGCTGTCCCATCCTGGCGCCGAGCTGCGAAAGGTGATGCTGCTGACCATCAGCGACGATGAACGGGAGAAAATTCTCGGCGGCAACATATTGGCGCTCATTGGTGCGAACGCAAGGAAGGAATGAACATGACGGTCGAGAAGCTGGTGGTGTTAAACCGGGTTATCCAGGGAAGCAAAAACGCTCCCTTCTACCGTGCCCGACTGCCGGAGGTGCCGTTGTCGACCTGGGCGGATCTGAAAAACCTTCCGTTGACGACGAAAGACGATTTGCGCCGGGCATCCCCGTTCGACTTGTTGGCAGTGCCACGGGAAGAAGTGGTGCAATATCACGAAAGTTCAGGGACGACTGGTGAGCCGGTTTCGATCTGGTTCACCCGGGACGATGTCGTGTACAATGCGCAACAAATTGCCCGTTGCGGGGTGGGCTTTTGTCCGTCCGACATCGTCTTGATCCGTTTTCCGTATGCCTTGTCGGCAGCGGCCCACATGGTTCACGCAGCGGCCCAGTTGCGCGGAGCCTGCGTCGTGCCCGCCGGCGGCCGCACGTCGGTGACGCCTTTTCCAAAGGTAGTGGACTTGATGCACCGGCTGGGGGTGACGGTGTTGACTTGTCTGTCGCTGCAGGCGGTCATGATCGCGGAAGTGGCGGAAATGATGGGTTTGAAACCCCGTCACGATTTCCCGCGTTTGCGGGCCATCTGCGCGGCAGGTGAGACGCTCCCTCCCGGCCGCCGGAAGCTGCTGGAAGAACTGTGGGGAGTGACGGTGTACGACTTTTACGGCATGACCGAAATCGGCACAGCGGTGGTTGACTGCGAAGCGTTGGTGCCGCACCCCATCGAGGACGATTTTGTCTTTGAAATTTTGGATGATGACTTACAATCGGATGTCCCGACGGGGGAATTTGGCCATTTGGTCGTGACGACGTTGAAAAAACGGGCGACGCCCATGATCCGGTATGTGACGGGAGATCGAGCCCGATTCGTGGAAAAACCGTGCGCTTGCGGCCGGACGACCGCCTTGGAAATCCGGGGAAGGCAGGAAGACGCCTTGCACATCGATCGAGTTCGGCTCGATTTGTGGGATTTGGATGCCGTTGTCTCCCGTTTGCCGTGCCGCCGGTTTTGGGCTGCTGCGCCGATGCCCGACGGTGTCCACTTGGTGGTGGAGGAGGAAACCGGCCGCGAGCAGTTGCCCGATGGGTTGACGGCCCTTCTGGAGAAGGAATATCGGGTCAAATGGCGCATCGACATCGTGCCCAAAGGGACACTGTACGACCGCCAGCAAATGTTTGAGATCGGACTATTGGGCAAACCGAAATATTTGTACACGGCACAAGAGATGAAATTTTTGCTGGAAAAGGAAAAATAGTCCATTGTTCCGTGAAATTCGGACGGCCGGTTTATACAATACCAACAAAGTCGGAAAGCCGACCCTGTCTGAAAGGAGAACTGGTCGATGGATAAGGCAGAACGAGAGGTATGGTTTGACGCCCGCGCCATACCTTTTGAGCGACAGGATCTTTGGGGCGTGTTCAACACATCCGTCCTGAACAAAGTGATTGTGACGGTCCAGCAGCGGAAAGAGGGGCATTTTCCTCACAAGACGGTGTTGATTACCGAGATTGAGAATGTAGAGGATCTATCTTCAATTCCTCCGGGGGAGATCGTCTTTTCCGACCGGCAGGACTTGTTGATGGCGGCCCGCGAGGCCGGTTACCAAACATGCGCCTTCTTCTCGCTGGATAACCGCCGCCAATTGGAACAGTCGTGGAAAGACGCCGACCAATTCGATTACATCGCCGTCGATTTCGATTTGCCGACGAACATCCCGCTGGAGCTGCTCATCGCCCGTCTGGACGGGAAAGATACGGTGTTGTTGCGCAAGGTGACCTCTTGTACGGACATGGAAATTGCTTTTGGCGTGTTGGAAAAAGGCAGCGACGGCGTCATCCTCTGCACCGACCGGCCGGAGGAAATCATGAACGTCCACGAGTATTTGACCCGGCAATCGGTCAGCCGCATTGATTTGCACCCGTTGGTTGTCACCGAAGTGCGCAACGTGGGGATGGGCGTTCGGGCGTGCATCGACACCACCGGCTTGATGACGCAGGAAGAAGGAATGCTGGTCGGTTCGACGTCCAGCGGCGGCATTTTCGTCTGCTCCGAAACCCACTACCTTCCGTACATGAACTTGCGACCTTTCCGCGTCAACGCCGGTGCCATTCACTCCTACGTGTGGATGCCCAACAACATGGCGGAATATTTGAGCGATCTGACGGTGGGAAGCCGCGTCCTGTGCGTCAACATTCACGGCGAAGTCCGGGAAATGACGGTCGGGCGGATGAAAATCGAAGTTCGTCCCTTGTTGTTGATTAAAGGGGTGGCGGCGGAGACGGAACTGAACGTCATCGTCCAAGACGATTGGCACATCCGTCTCATGGGTGCCGACGGCAAGCCCCGGAACGCGTCGCTGATTCGTCCCGGCGAAGAATTGCTGGCCTATGTGTGCGAATCCGGGCGGCATGTCGGCATCAAAGTGAAAGAGACGATCATCGAAAAGTAGCCAAAGGAGGATTTTACGCATGCTCGGGAAGGAAACGCGATTGCGGCGCCTGTACCGGCATTCCAACCGACTGCTCATCGTGCCGATGGATCACGGCGTCAGCATCGGTGCGGTGGAAGGTCTGAAAAATATCGCCGCCACCGTCCAAGCGGTGTTTGACGGAAAAGCCGATGCCGTCATCGTTCACAAAGGATTGACGCGGTATTTGCACAAGCTGGCAGACCCCGCCCGCGGTGAAGTCATCGTTCACCTGTCGGCTTCGACCCACCTTTCCCCGGCACCGAATCGCAAAGAGCTGGTCTCTTCGGTGCAACACGCCCTCCGCCTCGGCGCCACGGCCGTATCGGTCCATGTCAACTTGGGGGACCCGCATGAGCCGGACATGTTGCGGGATCTCGGAACCGTCGCCGAAGAGTGCGAGGTTTGGGGCATGCCGCTCTTAGCCATGATGTACGTCCGGGGAGGGGATCCCGGGAGCGAATTTGATCCGGTCAAGATCGCCCATGCGGCACGGGTGGCGGAAGAGCTGGGCGCCGACTTGGTCAAGGTGAACTATACCGGCTCTCCGGAAACGTTCCGGGAGGTGACCAGCTCCGTCCACATTCCGGTGCTCATCGCCGGTGGCCCGAAAATGGGTTCCTTAGAAGAGCTGTTGGACATGATCCAAGGGGCGCTTGAGGCCGGAGCCGGCGGCGTGTCCATCGGAAGGAACATTTTCCAAGCCTCCGAGCCGACGGCGCTGGTGCGCAAAATCCGGGATCTGTTGGATGCCGAAGCGCGATGCGACATTGAAAGGAGGTGATAACATGGACAAAACGGGATTGAAAGCCGCCATGGACACGTTTAAAAAACGCCTGGCGGAAGCAGCCAAAAGCGAAAATGTGAAAGAAGAAACGAAAGCCGCCGTCGACGCGCTGCTGAAAGAATTGAATGTGGCCAAAGGCAAAAAAGACTAGCCGTCGGCGGGTTGGTGTTCCCTCGTCCCCAAAGGCGAGGGTTTTTTTTATCATATGCATTCGAGCAATAGGAAAGTGCCGTGCCAAGCCTTCGTTGACATTTCTCTGGATGTCTTGCTTGACGGTTGAACGAGGGACAAACTATAATCAGGGCGTTATGGCGTGTGTTGTTTCGGCTGGAAACGAACGGCAGGTTGATGTGGACGAGAATGTGGAAGAGGATTTGTACGGAGCAGTGATTCAGCCAATGTAAATTAAGGAGGAATTTATGGCCATGGCCGAAACAGTCCCTTCGAACGAACGGGTTGTCATTTTGGATTTTGGCGGCCAGTACAGCCAGCTCATCGCCCGCCGCGTACGGGAATTGGGCGTTTATTGTGAAATTTGGCCGTATACGGTGTCGGTGGAACGATTCCAGACGGAGCCGGTGCAAGCGGTGATCTTTTCTGGGGGGCCGGCTTCGGTGTACGATCCCCATGCGCCCCGTTGCGATGAGCGCATTTTTCAATTGAATGTGCCCATATTGGGCATTTGTTACGGCATGCAGTTGATGGCAATGGCTTTGGGCGGGAAAGTGGAAAAGTCTGCCCGGGGCGAATACGGTAAAGCCATGCTGGAGATTGGTGATACCGCGTCGCCGTTGTTTGCGGACATCGAACGGAAGACGCAAGTGTGGATGAGCCACACCGATTCGGTGACCGAATTGCCGGACGGTTTTCGGGTGTTGGCTTCCACGGAGATTACGGCAGTGGCGGCTATGGGCGATGACCGCCGGAAAATGTACGGCGTGCAATTCCACCCGGAAGTCGTTCATACGCTGGAAGGGAACCAGCTGTTGGAAAATTTCCTGTATCGGATCGCAGGGCTTGAGCCTAACTGGAAGCCGGCCAACTTTATTGCTATGCAGGTCGAAGCCGTTCGTAAACAGGTGGGTGACGGACGGGCGATATGTGCGTTGTCCGGCGGGGTCGACTCGGCGGTGGCGGCAACGCTGGTACATCGGGCCATCGGAGACCGGCTGATGTGTATTTTCGTCGACCACGGTCTGTTGCGCAAAGGTGAGAGTGAAGATGTGGTGCGCACGTTTCGGGATCTGTTGGGGGTCCCCCTGGTGCATGTGGACGCCCGCGAGCGGTTTTTGAAGGTGCTGCAAGGCGTGCGGGATCCGGAAGAGAAGCGTCGCCGCATCGGCCATGAATTCATCCGCGTGTTCGAGGAAGAAGCCCGCAAATTGGGGGATGTGGACTTTTTGGTACAAGGCACCATTTACCCCGACGTGGTGGAATCCGGCGTCACGCCCGGCGGGCCGACGGCAGTGATCAAAAGCCATCACAACGTAGGGGGATTGCCGTCGGACCTGCAGTTTGAGTTGGTCGAACCGCTGCGTTACTTGTTTAAAGATGAAGTGCGGGCGGTAGGACGGGAACTCGGGCTGCCGGAGGCCAACATCAACCGTCATCCTTTCCCGGGGCCGGGCTTGGCAATTCGGGTGTTGGGCGAGGTGACGGCGGAAAAGCTGGCCATCCTTCGGGAAGCCGACGCCATTTACATCGAAGAAATCCGCAAGGCCGGTCTGTACAACGACATTTGGCAGGCTTTTGCCGTGTTGGTGGACGCCCGCAGTGTGGGCGTCGTCGGCGACGAGCGGCGGTACGGTTATACCGTGGCCTTGCGGGCAGTGACCAGCGAGGACGGCATGACCGCCGACTTTTACCGCTTCCCGTGGGATTTTCTCCAACGTGTGGAAGGGCGCATTATCAGTGAGGTGTCCGAAGTGAGCCGGGTGGTGTATGACATTTCCTCCAAACCGCCGGCGACCATCGAGTGGGAGTAAAACTTTTAGACAGGTCCCTTATTGACATTTTTCATAGAGATTCATATAATTAACGAGTAAGGCAACGGAGCCCCTGCGATTGGTGACATCACCATCGCGGGGGCTTTCTACGTTTATTGTCCCGGGCATGGTTTAACCTGCATGATGGGAGGAATGACGGATGAGAAGCTGTAAAACCGCCGAAGACATTAAAGCCGCCGTAGCCGAGATGAATGTCGGCACCATCAGCCTGCAATTTACCGACATCTTGGGCATGGTCAAACACGTGGAAATTCCTGCCGACCAGCTGGATAAAGCGTTAAATGGGGAAATGATGTTTGACGGTTCGTCCATCGAGGGATTTGTCCGCATTGAAGAATCGGACATGTATTTACGTCCCGATCCGAAAACTTTTGTGATTTTGCCTTGGAAAACGAATGGCGGAAAGCGCACCGCCCGCATCATCTGCGACGTGTATAATCCCGACGGCACGCCCTTTGAGGGAGATCCGCGCTACGTACTGCGGCGGGCGGCCGCCGAGGCGGCGGAAATGGGATACACCATGTACGTCGGGCCGGAACCGGAATTTTTCCTCATCGACCGCGCGCAAGCGGAACAGGGGCTGCCAACGACCAATGATCAGGCCGGTTATTTCGATTTGGCGCCGGTGGACAAAGACGAGGAAGTGCGGGCGGAAATCGTCCTGACGTTGCAAGAAATGGGGTTTGAAGTGGAGGCGGCCCACCACGAAGTCGCTCCTTCCCAGCACGAAATTGACTTCAAATACGCCGATGCCATTACCACTGCCGACAACATTGCCACCTTCCGCTTCGTCGTCCGCACCATCGCGCTGAAACACGGCTTGCACGCCACGTTTATGCCCAAGCCGATTTACGGCGTCAACGGTTCGGGAATGCATTTGCACCTGTCGTTGTTTAAAGGCGATCAAAACATCTTTTACGATCCGCAAACGCCGGATCAATTGAGCATCGTTGCCAAACAGTTTATTGCCGGGATTCTCGAACACGCACCGGCCATCACGGCGGTGACCAACCCGTTGGTCAACTCGTACAAGCGGCTGGTGCCCGGCCACGAAGCCCCCGTTTACATCACCTGGGCCCATCAGAACCGCAGTCCGATGATCCGGATTCCAGCCAAACGGAAAGCGAGCACCCGGATTGAATTGCGCTCCCCCGATCCGTCGGCCAACCCGTACTTGGCGCTGGCGGTGGTCCTGCGGGCTGGGTTGGACGGCATCAAGCGGGGATTGACGCCGCCGGAACCGGTGGAAAGCAACATTTATCAAATGTCGGCTGCCGAACGGTTAGAACGGGGTATTGCCAGTCTGCCCGGATCCTTAGCAGAAGCGATTTTGGCACTGGAACAAGACCCGGTCATCCTCGACGCCCTCGGTCCCCATGTGTCGGATCGTTATTTGGAAGCGAAGAAGATCGAATGGGAAGTCTACCGCACGCAAATTACGCCGTGGGAGTTGCAAGAGTACTTGTTGAAGTATTAATGGATATTTAATGGATATTCATGGACGTTTCAAAGGCATCGTCGCCCTCAAGATAACCGGTGCCACGATCCGCTTGCGGGCGTCGAGGCACCGGCTTCTTTCGCCTTGGCCAGTGCGCAATCGAGGAGGGATATTCATGAACCGATTGGTCGTCGTGACGCTCGGTTTTCATGCAGACCGTCCGGATGCCGGTTTGCCGAAGAGCTTGTTGGAGACAGGATGGACCATCGTCGCGCGGAGGGAATGGCCCTCCGATGAATGGTTGCAGGAACAGAAAGCGGATCTGTTTGTTTTGCGCGTTGGCGGCATTGACCAAGTGGTCGAGCGTACCCGGATGCTGGGGCGGCTTACGGGTCGTCCGGTACTGTGGATTGACGGTGGAGAACAAGAACCGGATGACTTGTGGCTCCATGTCAAAACGGAAGACTGGCCGACATGGGCGGTGCTTCCTCCTCACGTTCCGCGCTGGCAAGTTGTTGCTGTCTGTCGCAGTTTGGTGATGATGGCTCAACGGGTGCAGCAAGCCAAGGACGAAGCGAAAGCGGCCTTGCAAAAATTGGAGGACCGCAAGCTCATCGAACGGGCGAAAGGCATCCTCATGGATCGGTTTCACTTGCCCGAGTCGGTGGCGTACAAACGATTGCAGGATACCGCCATGCGCCATCGGAAGCCGTTGCGCGAAATTGCGCAAACCCTCATCGAGTACACATCCCGTGACCAATCTTGATGGACCCTCATACTCACAACCCGCGTGTGGTTCCCCAAAATCCAAACATCCGGTTACCCTTGGAATGTATACCATGCCTTGGACTCTGGCCATCCTGCTTGTCTTTCGGAGATGAGGCTGTTGTTGCTGGCCTGAAGCTTATGGCAGTTGTTTAGCCGATAGGAAGGAGCGTTTTTGCATTCATGCGCATTGCCATCGTCGATATGGGTGTGGGAAATTTGCGCAGCGTCCAGAAGGCGCTCATGCGTGTGGGAGCCGAACCCCAACTGACCAAATCACCGGAAGACATTTTATCTGCCGATGGGGTGGTGTTGCCCGGCGTTGGAGCGTTTCCGGCGGCCATGGACTATCTTCGGCGACACCAGTTGGTGGAAACGCTGCAAGAAGTGGCCGCCCGGCAAAAGCCGCTTTTCGGCATTTGCCTCGGCATGCAGTTGTTGTACGACAGCAGCGACGAGTGGCAGCACACCGAGGGACTGGGTTTGTTGCCCGGCCGGGTCATGCGGTTGCCCGATTCGGTGAAGCTGCCCCACATCGGGTGGAATCGGGTCGTGCCCAAGGGGCCGCATCCTCTTTTGGACGGATTGGAAGAGGGCGAATGGTTTTACTTCGTTCACACGTTTGCTGCCGTTGCGCAGGAGGACGCCGATGTGCTGGCCGTGACCGATTACGGGCGCGCTTTCCCGTCCATCGCCGGGCGGGGAAACGTCCTCGGCGTGCAGTTTCACCCGGAAAAGTCATCGGCAGCGGGTTTGCGGCTGTTGGCCAATTGGCTGCGGATCGTGGCCGAATGCCGAAAATGACGCAACACGCAAAACACGAACATGATGGGACGAACAATAACTGACGTTATGCAATCATGATGGTTTCGGAGCAGAGGAGTTGTGGACGGATGCTGGCCAAACGGATTATTCCTTGCCTGGACATCGATCACGGCCGAGTCGTCAAGAACGTCCGCTTTCACGAAAACCGCTGGGATGCCGGCGGCCCCATCGAACTGGCCCGAAAATACGACCAAGAGGGGGCCGATGAAGTCGTCTTTCTCGATATCTCGGCTTCGGTGGAAGGGCGCAATATCATGTTGGATGTGATTGCCAAAGCAGCGGAAGAAGTGTTTATTCCCCTCACGGTCGGCGGAGGCATCCGTTCTTTGGAGGATATGCGGGCCGTGTTGCGGGCCGGTGCCGACAAAGTGAGCATCAACACAGCCGCCGTGCTCCATCCGGACTTAATTCGGCAAGGCGCGGAGCAATTTGGCAGTCAGTGCATCGTCGTGGCCATCGACGCGAAGCGGAAGCCCGATGGCGGATGGGAAGTCGTTTTACACGGCGGGCGTACGCCGACCGGCATCGATGCGCTGCAGTGGGCGGCACAGGCGGAACAGTTGGGAGCCGGGGAGTTGCTCGTCACATCTTTCGACTGTGACGGCACCCGGGAAGGGTACGATCTGCAACTCCACCAAGCGTTGGCCGAGGTGGTCGACATTCCGGTCATCGCTTCGGGTGGCGCGGGAAAACTGGAACACTTGGCCGCCGTGCTGACCGAAGGCCGGGCCGATGCGGCCCTGGTGGCTTCCATTTTTCATTCCGGCGAGTATACGGTGGCCGATGCCAAGGCGTACCTGGCCGGGAAGGGAATCGCCGTACGCTGGTAATGTTTTGTAAAATCATGTGCCAATGGATATAAAAAATCCTTGAAACGACAATGCCCCAACGAGCCATTTGCTCGTAGGGGCATGATTGCTTTTTGAACATTATTATGAATTGAGAAATCCGGTGTCAATAGGCGGGACGGAAAATGTTTGATTCTGTTTTCTTTCCAGCAGAAACACGAATAAAAGAGTTATAATCGGATTGGAGAAAATATGGGCATCTGTCCTAATGGAAGCTTCAGGATGGATGCGTTCGGAAAGGATGTTAGGACTATGGCCAATTCCGAAAGGGTGTCGGTTGAGGTCGTTGTCGTCGGTGGCGGGATCATCGGCTTGTCCATCGCCCGGCAGTTGGCGGTGCGTGGGGTGCAGGTGGCCGTCGTGGAGCAGACGCGCATCGGCACGGGCGCGTCGGGGGCAGCGGCCGGCATGTTGGCGGCCCAGGTGGAAACCGAAGAAGACGGTCCGTTTTTTGACCTGCAAGTGGAAAGCCGCCGACTGTGGCGGAAGTGGGCCGCAACGCTGCCGGACGAAACCGGCATGCAGTTGGGTTACCGGGAGGAAGGCATTTACCGCATTGCCGAAAGCGAACAGGAAGCCCGTCAATTGCAGGAACGGCTCGCTTGGCAACAAAAGAAAGGCTTCGGCGGGGCATGGCTGGACCGACAGGCGCTGAAGGCGCAATTGCCCGGTTTGTGCGACGATGTTTACGGCGCGTTGTACGTGCCCGACGATCATCAATTGGATGCGGCGTTGGCGGTGGAAGCCCTGCGCCGTTCGGTCGTCGGTCATGGCGGGAACGTGCTGGAAGGCGCCCATGTTTTAGGTTTGTTGCAAAACGGTTCCCGTGTGACGGGAGTGCAGACGGTGGGCGGCATCATATCGGCTTCGGCGGTGGTGCTGGCCGGCGGGATGTCGGTGCCTTTGCTGTTGCGGCCGCTCGGTTACCGGCTCCCGCTGATGCCTATTCGGGGGACCGTTTGCGCCTTGTATCCTCACGCCCCGTTTTTGAAGCGCACGCTGTTCGGAACAGGCTGGTATGTAACGCCCAAATCCGACGGCCGGCTCATCGTGGGGGCGACCCAGGAAGAAGGCGCAAATACCCGCGAGGTGCCGGTAGGCGCCCTGGTGACCATCCTGCAACGGGCGGGCAAGATGTTGCCCGAACTGCAACGGCTGCCGTTTCATTCCGCATGGTCCGGCATCCGGACGGGCACGGCGGACCGGTTGCCGGTCATCGGGCCGGTGCCCGGCGTCGACGGACTGTTCGTGGCCACGGGGCATTTCCGCAACGGCATTTTGTTGGCGCCGGTGACCGGAGAAGTGATGGCCGGCTACATCCTGAACGAGGCCCATCCGACTTTGGACGTCCGGTCCTTTTTGCCGGAACGGGTGCTGGAATCCGGAGCCGAAAGTTGATGCGGGTTGATGTGCGGTGTTGACCATCGAACGGGTCATCTTGCGGCTGTTGCAAATGCCTTTGGTGAAACCGTTTGTCACCAGCGCCCAAGCGACGGCGGTCCGGCCCTTTATCCTCGTGGAAGTGCAGGCGGAAGGGGTCAGCGGGTTCGGGGAATGCGTGGCCATGCCGGATCCGTATTACACCGAGGAAACGGTGGAAACCGCCTGGCACATTTTGCGGGATTTTGCCGTGCCGGCCATGGCGGGGAAGCGCATCCACCGCCCGGAAGAGACGCATGCCATTCTGGGGCGGATTCGCGGCAACCGGATGGCCAAGGCCGCATTGGAGGCGTCGGTGTGGGACTGGTTTGGCAAAACAGAAGGCCGATCGCTGCGGGACATGCTGGGCGGTGTGCGGGATCGGGTGCCGGTGGGGGTCAGCCTCGGCGTGTATCCCCGTTTGGAGGATCTGTTGCGGGATGTGGAACACTATTTGGCGCAAGGATACCGGCGCATCAAGGTCAAGATCAAGCCCGGCTGGGACGTGGACGTGTTGGCGGCGATTCGCCGAACGTTCGGAGACATTCCGTTGACCGCCGACGCCAACATGGCGTATTCGACGCACGAGGCGGAGCAATTGAAAAAACTGGACGAATTCGGCTTGCTCTACATCGAAGAGCCGCTGGCCGAGGAAAACGTGTGGGCCTATGCCCAATTGCAACAACAGCTGTCCACGGCCATCTGTTTGGACGAAACGGTTCGGAGCCGGACCGATGCCCGACAGGCGTTCCAACTGAACGCCTGCCGGGTGTTGAACGTCAAAGCCGGACGCGTTGGGGGGCTGGCGGAAGTGCTGCACATCCATCAGATGGCCCAGGACGCCGACATCCCCCTTTGGTGCGGGGGGATGCTGGAATCGGGGGTGGGGCGGGCCATGAACTTGGCCGTGGCCGCCCTGCCCGGGTTTGTGTATCCCGGCGACATCTCCGCCAGTGACCGATATTATGTGCGGGATATTGTCCACCCGCCGGCGGTCTTGAACCCCGATGGAACGGTGGACGTCCCGGCGGGCCCTGGCATCGGAGTGGAATTGGACTGGGAAGCGGTCCATCATTATACGGTGCGCACGGAACGGATTCATTTGTAATGCCCTGCCGCATTGACACGGTTCTTGGCGCATGATACGATAAAAAAGTTAACAAATTAAAGTTCTATGAATAAAGCGATTTGGATATGACCTCCTGGTGCCGGTTACCGGACACAAAAGGAGGAAAAAATAAAGTGGCGACTGGAGGAAAGACCATGACGAAAGAGCAGAGCACGTGGCGCAATAAAGTGGGCCTGGCGGAAATGCTCAAAGGCGGCGTCATCATGGACGTGACGACGCCGGAGCAAGCGGTCATCGCGGAAAAAGCAGGAGCGGTGGCAGTCATGGCGCTGGAACGGGTGCCGGCGGACATCCGCGCCCAAGGCGGCGTGGCCCGCATGTCCGATCCGAAAGTCATCAAGGAGATCATGTCGGCGGTGACGATTCCCGTCATGGCCAAAGCCCGGATCGGCCATTTTGTGGAAGCGCAAATTCTCGAAGCGTTGGGGGTCGATTTCATCGACGAGTCGGAAGTGTTGACGCCGGCTGACGAAGAAAACCACATCTGGAAACACGACTTCAAAGTGCCGTTCGTTTGCGGTGCCACCAATTTGGGTGAAGCGCTGCGGCGCATTGCGGAAGGGGCGGCCATGATTCGGTCCAAAGGGGAAGCCGGCACCGGAAACGTGGTGGAAGCGGTGCGCCACCTGCGCTCCATTTTGCGGGATTTGCGCCGGGTGGTGAATGCCCCCATCGATGAACTGCAAGCCCTCGCCAAAGAGATGCGCGTTTCGCTGGAGCTGCTTCAAGAAGTGAAAGAAAAAGGCCGGTTGCCGGTGCCGCTGTTTTGCGCCGGCGGGGTGGCGACGCCGGCCGACGCCGCGTTGGTCATGCAGTTGGGCGCTGAAGCGGTGTTTGTCGGTTCGGGGATTTTCAAATCCGGCAATCCGGAAAAACGGGCCCGGGCCATCGTTCTGGCGGTGCAACATTACAACGATCCCAAAATCCTGGCCGAGATTTCAGAAGACCTGGGCGAACCGATGGTCGGCATCAACATCTCGACCATTCCTGAATCGGAACGCCTGGCGGGGCGGGGTTGGTAATGGCACGGCCGCGCATTGGTGTCGTTGCATATCAAGGAGCGGTGCCGGAACACATCCGGGCCCTGGAACGCGCGGGCGCCGAAGCGGTTCCGGTCAAATGGCCGAAAGATTTGGCCGGATTGGACGGCATCATTATCCCCGGCGGCGAGTCGACGGCTATCGGCGATGCGATGCAGACGTGGGGATTGATGGATGCGCTCCAGCAATGGGTCGATGAAGGCGGCGCCATTTACGGCACGTGTGCCGGATCGATTCTCATCTCCCAGGAGATTGTCAACGGCAAACCGGGCCAACCCCACCTGAGCATCATTCCCATGAAGGCGCACCGGAACGGTTTTGGCCGACAAGCGGATTCGTTTGAAGCCGATCTGGTAATCCCGCCGTTGGGAGAAGAACCGATGCGGGCGGTGTTCATCCGGGCGCCGTATTATGAGGTCGACCATCCGGACGTCGAAGTGCTGGCCCGCGTGGACGACAAAATCGTCGCCGTCCGTTACGGCCGGCATTTGGCGACGGCGTTTCATCCCGAGTTGACCGACGATCTGCGGATGCACCGCTACTTCATCGAGTTGGCCACGTCGAAATCCAACGCCTAAATCAAGCGTCGGTTCTTGGTGCAACGGGATGTACAACGGGCAACGCGAAAATGAAAGAAAATGAAAACGAGATCCGCATCCCTGGTTGGGAAGGCGGATCTCGTTTTGTTTTGGAGTCGGTTGCTGTCAAGCAAAACGTTGCAAGATGGTCTCGGCCGCCTTTTTGCCTTGGTCGATGCAATCGGGCAAGCCGATGCCTTCGTACGAAGAACCGGCCAATCGAACGCCGGGAAAAGCTTCTTCCACCCGTTCGTACAATTGTTGGACCCATTGTTTATGGCCGACCGCATATTGCGGCATGCCGTTCCGCCAACGGGTGATGACGTGAAACAGCGGCTTGCCTTTGATGGGCGTAATCGCTTGAATGTCCCTGATGACCCGGTGGACGATGACCTCATCCGGTTCTTCGACGATGGTGGCGTTCCCGGGCCGGCCGACGTAACTGCGAAGCAACACTTTTCCTTCCGGTGTGGAGTGGGGCCATTTTTTGTGCGTCCATGTACAGGCTGTGATGGTGTACGGTGCCGTCCGGGGAACGACGAAGCCGGTTCCTTCGTAGGGAATGTCGATGTCTTCGGCGTTAAAGGCCAACGCTACGGTGGCGACACTGGTGGGTGTGGCCTCCGGCGGCAGGTCGCCCAACGGCGTGCACGACAAGATGCGGGCCGCCTGCCGGTAGGGGATGGCCAAAATGACGGCATCGGTGTCCATCGTCTGGCCGTCGGCCATGCCCATCCGGTAGCGTCCGTCGGCGAGGCGCACCAGGCTCGTTACCGCATGATTGAGACGGATTGCATCCGGCGGCAACCGATCGGCGATGGCGTTGACCAATTGTTGCAATCCCCGTTTGAGCGTCATGAACGCTCCTTGCGGCTTTGCGTCTTTTTTGGCCGTCGGCGCCGTCTTTTTCATGCCGATCATCAAGCTGCGGTATTGTTGTTCCTGGTGGTAAAACTGCGGAAACGTCGCCATCAGGCTCAACTCGTCGATATTGCCGGCGTAAATGCCGGACAGCAGCGGTTCGATGAGCCGGTCCACCAGTTCGTTGCCGAGCCGGCGGCGAAAAAAATGCCCCGCCGACTGGTCCGTCTGCTGGGGGGAACGCGGGAGCAGGAGATCGCCGAACAGCGCCCGCAGTTTGCCGATGGGAGAAATGAGCGGCGTCGTGGCAAAGGGCGTCCATTTGGTCGGGATGCCCATCACCGCTCCCTCCGGGATGGGGTACAGCCGGTTTCGAAACAGGACGTACGATTGCCCGGTCTGGTTGCGGACGGTTTCGTGTTCGAGGCCCAAATCCGCGATCAGCCGGGGCCCCGCCGGCTTGCGGGCCAAGAGTGAATCGGGACCTTGTTCGATGATGAATCCGTCCCGGTAGACGGTATGCACTTTTCCTCCCAGCCGGTTGTCCGCTTCCAAGAGGGTCAGTTGAACCGGCAACCCTTCTTCGGCGACGGTTTTGTGCAAGTAATAGGCGGCGGACAAACCGGTGATGCCGCCGCCGACGACAGTGACATGAAACGTTCGTGCCATTATCGCGTTTCCTCCAAGGCCAGCAAGCCGCTGTTCACCAACGCCGCTTCCACGGCATCGGCCAACGCTTCGATGAACAGTGGGTGATCATTGGGCATGGGCGGCCGATAATAACGGGCACCCAGCTCGTCGGTGACCTCTTTGCACTCTACGTCGTTGTCGTACAGCACTTCCAAGTGATCGGCCACGAAACCGACCGGGCAATAAATGAAGTCGGTGAACCCTTCTTCATGGAACAATTCCCGCGTCAAAACCAGCACGTCCGGCGCCAGCCACGGCTCGCCGGTCGGGCTTTCGCTTTGCCAGCCGACCCGGTAATGGTCGATCTGGGCCTTTTGCGCGATCAAGCGGGCCGTCTCTTCCATTTGCACCGGATACGGATCGTTAAATTGCCGAATTTTTTCCGGCAGGCTGTGGGCCGAAAAGATGACCACCGTTTTGTCCCTTCTGTCTTGGGGAATGCGGGCCATCGTCTGTTGGATTTGTTCTGCCCAGTACGTGATGAATTTCGGCTGATCGTACCAACTGTCGATGGCGTGAATGACCGGACCGCCCAACTGTTGGGCCCGTTGTTTTGCCCGATCGTGGTACGATTTGACACTGAACGCCGAGTAGTGGGGGGCCAGCACCAAGGCCACGGCTTCTTCGATGCCGTCGCGGTGCATGGCTTCCACGGTGTCTTCGATGAACGGCGCGACGTGTTTATAACCGAGGTAATGCCGGAAAGGCCGTTCCGGGAATCGGCGATTCATTTCTTCTTCCAGTTTTTTGGCTTGCTGTTCGGAGATGTGGGCCAGCGGCGAGACGCCGCCGATGACCTCATAACGATGGATGAGATCGGCCAGCTGTTCGGGCGACGGTTTGCGCCCGTGCCGGATATGGGTGTAGTACGGTTCGATTTCTTCCTTCGTCCGAGGTGTGCCGTAGGCCATGATGAGCAGACCGATGGGTTTGTTCATGATTTGTCCTCGCTTTCATCTTTTGCTCGTGTATTCGTGGACAAAGGCCGTCAACCGTTGGACGGT
The DNA here is from genome assembly GCA_017577895.1 of Bacillota bacterium. Lineage (GTDB taxonomy): Bacteria > Bacillota > Bacilli > ZCTH02-B2 > ZCTH02-B2 > Bacillus_BB. The sequence continues at coordinate 710 of PKQY01000029.1, read as the reverse complement.
GTTCACGTCCACGCTCGGAAACAATCCGTGTCCGACGTTGAAAATGTGTCCCGGTGCTTGCATGCCTTCGTCGAGAATGGCGGCGGCTCGCTCCCGCAACATTTCCCAGGGGGCCAACAGCAGGACCGGATCCAAATTCCCTTGTAACGCTTTGTTGATGCCCAGCCGTCGGACTTCGCTGATGGACGTGCGCCAGTCCAAGCCGATGACATCGATGGGCAGAAAGTCCCATTCTTTCAGCAAGTGCCCCGCGCCGACGCCGAAATAAATGATGGGGACGTCGGCCGCCCGCAATTGTCGGAAAATGTTTTCCATGACGGGAGCTATGTACGTGCGAAAGTCGACGACACTGAGGGCGCCGATCCAGGAGTCGAACAGTTGGACCGCATCGGCGCCGGCACGGATTTGGGCCATCAAGTATGTAACGGTCATGCGTTGAAGCTTGTCCATGAGCCGGTTCCAGGCTTCCGGTTCGCGGTACATGAACGCCTTTGTCCGGTAATAGTTTTTGGACGGCCCGCCTTCGATCAAATAACTGGCCAAGGTGAACGGGGCACCGGCAAACCCGATGAGCGGCACGTGAAGCTGTTCTTTCAGAATGCGCACCGCTTCGATGACAAACGGAATGTCGTTTTCCGGTTCCAGATCCCGCAGCCGGTCGGCATCGTCCACGGTGCGGATGGGATTGTCGATGACCGGCCCCGTGTGGG
>PKQY01000098.1 GCA_017577895.1 Bacillota bacterium | reverse complement strand
GGAAGAAAGTTTTGATATTTTTCCCTCAGCGAGGTGAAAGCCGGTGGAGATGTTGACCGCCGTCAATCCGGCCAGCGGCCAGGTCATCGGTCATGTGCCGGTGACGCCGCTGTCGGCGTGTCCAGAGATGATGGAACAATCCCGGCGGGCGTTTGCGGCCTGGAGCCGTCAACCGATGGCGGAGCGCATCGCCTTGTTGCGCCGGTTGCGGGAGTTCATCATCGCCCATTTGGACGAATTGGTGGACGTCATCGTCACCAGTACCGGCAAGCCGCCGGTGGAAGCACTGACGGCCGACATCCTGGTCGTTGTCGATATGCTGCACTATTTGGAGACGCACGCGGAAAAAGTCTTGTCCCCCAAACGGGTGAAGACGCCGCTGTTGCTGTTGGGCAAACGTTCGTATGTGACGTACATGCCCCGGGGCGTGGTGCTGGTCATTGCGCCGTGGAACTACCCGTTTCAATTGTCCATTGTTCCGGCGGCCAGCGCCTTGGCCGCCGGCAACAGCGTCATCCTCAAGCCTTCGGAAGTCACCCCCTTGGTCGGCCAATGGATCGAACGGCTGTTCCAACAGGCGGGCGCTCCGGAGCATCTCGTGCAAGTGGCCCACGGCGACGGACGGGTAGGAGCTGCCCTTATTGAAGCAAATCCGGACTACATTTTCTTTACTGGTTCGGTCCGGACCGGGAAAGTCGTCCAGCAGGAAGCGGCCAAGCGCCTCATTCCGACGACGCTGGAGCTGGGCGGCAAGGACCCGATGATCGTCTTTGCCGACGCGCCCTTGGAGCGGGCGGCCAAAGGCGCCGTGTGGGGGGCGTTGACCAACTGCGGCCAGGTGTGCATGTCGGTGGAGCGGATTTACGTGGAGCGGCCGGTGTATGAGCCGTTCTTGCAATTGCTGCGCCGGGAATTGGAGCGGCTGTCCCGAAAACCCAGCGATCCGGAACGGGATTTGGGTTCGATGACCTTTCCGAAACAGCGGGACATTGTCCGGGACCATGTGACCCAGGCCTTGGCCCAGGGGGCCCGGTGTATCGGCGGGGTTCCGCCGGAGCAGTGGGAGGCGGGGCCGGGGCTTTCCGTGCCGCCGGTGATGCTGACGGATCTAAAAGAAGACATGGCCGTCATGCGGGAGGAGACCTTCGGTCCGGTGCTTTGCGTCGTCCCCTTCGACAGTGAAGAAGAGGCGGTCCGGCTGGCCAACGGCACGGAATACGGCCTGAACGCCAGCGTGTGGAGCCGCGATTTGGCGAAGGCGTGGCGGGTGGCCGATCGGCTCGTGTCCGGCGCGGTGGTCATCAACGACGTCATCGTCTCGGTGTCCAATCCGCATCTGCCCTTCGGCGGGGCGAAGGCCAGCGGCATCGGCCGATACCACGGGGAGATCGGCTTGCAGACGTTCTGCCATCAGAAGTCTATCGTGGTGGACCGGGGCCGGCGAAAAACGGAGGTGCAGTGGTATCCGTACCGCGGCAAACGGGAGCCGTTTGCGCGCCTGATTCGCAGCATGTACGGCCCCAAACGCCGTTGGACGGAACTGCTGCGGGCGTATCGGGAACTGTTGCGGCGGTCCAAGGAAGGAGATGGTCCATAAAGGTATCCGTGTTCACAAAATATTCGATATCCTTCCCCCAAATCATCGTTACACAATGCTTGAAATATACCAATACAGGTATATGATCAGGGTAGGATTGATTTACCAATACGGGGAGGGAACGTACGGTGGATCGCAACGTCGGAACCGCGGACCGCTGGATCCGGGTCGTTGTCGGATTAGCTTTGCTATCCATGTTGTTGTTCGTCGAAGGGAACCTCAAGTGGCTGGGATTGATCGGACTGATTCCCCTGTTGACGGCGGCCGTCAAGTGGTGTCCGTTGTACACGCTGTTCGGCATCCGGACATGTCCCAAAGA